>JBIKIO010000119.1:0-4766 GCA_044361555.1 Opitutales bacterium | reverse complement strand
TCAGACCGAGCTCGTTGAAACGACGGACGATGAAATCGCGTCGCTCACGATATTTGTCGCGCATGTGCAGCATCGAGTCACGGCCGTTGCGGAGCGCCTCGACGGCGGCTTCCTGGCTCATGATCGGAGCGCACATGATGCCGTATTGGTGGACCTTGAGCATGCCGTCGATGACCGCGGCGGGGCCGCAGGCGTAACCGATGCGGAAGCCCGTCATCGCGAAGGCCTTCGAGAAACCGTGGAGGAAGACCGTGCGCTCGCGCATGCCCGGCAGCGAGGCGATCGAGACGTGGTCGCCTTCGAAGGTGAGCTCGGAGTAGATCTCGTCGGAAGCGACCAGCAGGTCCTTCTCGATGGCGAACTTGGCGATGGCCTCGAGCTTGGCGCGATCGGCGGTGCCGCCGGTCGGGTTAGTCGGGAAGTTGAGGACGAGCAGCTTGCAGCCGGGCTGCCAGGCGGCGCGCAGGGCGGCCGGGTCGAGCGCGAACTGGTCGGCGGCGACCGTGCGGATCGGGATGGCCTCGGCGTGGCAGAGCGCGACGCTCGGGGCGTAGCTCACGTAGCAGGGCTCGTGGTAGAGGACCTTGTCGCCGGGGTTGAGCGTCGCGCGCAGGAGGATATCGAGCGCCTCGGAGACACCGATGGTACCGAGGATCTCGGTCTCGGGATCGTATTCCGGACCGTAGTTACGGGCGACGTAGCGCGAGACCTCTTCGCGGAACTGCTGGGTGCCGCGGTTGTCCGTGTAGGAAGTGCGACCCTTCTCAAGCGAAGCGATCGCGGCCTCGCGGATATGATAGGGCGTGACGAAGTCCGGCTCACCGATGCCGAGCGAGACCGCGTCCTTCATCTTGGAGACGATGGCGAAAAAGTCGCGGATACCCGACTTGGGCAAGGTCGCGACATGCCGCGCCACGAAACGTCCGGAGGAATCCATGGTCAGACGGGGCTCAGGGGCTGACCGAAGGGCGGTCGCGACCGGCGGCGTCGGCGGTGACGACGAAGCCGTCCTTCTTGTAGGCACGGAGGAAGAAGTGGGTGGACGTGCCCTGGACGCCGTCGATGCGGGCTAGGCGCTCGTGGACGAAACCGGCGACCTTGTAGAGGTTGTCCGCGGTGACGACGACCAGCAGGTCGTAGCCGCCAGACATCAGGTAGCAGCTCTCGACCTGTTCGAAGGCGGAGATGCGCTCGGCGATGGCGTCGAAACCGCCGACGCCTTCGGTCCGGACCTTGATCTCGATCACGGCGCGCACGCGATGCTCGGACTCGAAGCCCGGGTTGAGCACGGGACGCATGCCCAGAAGCACGCCCTGCTGACGCAGGGCCGCCAGCTCGCGATCCACGGCTTCAGCGCCGAGGCCGAGGATGCGGCCGATCTGGGCGGTATCGAGGGCTTCCCCGTCGAGGATGAGCTTGAGTACGGAGTTCATGGCGAAAATCAGGATGACGGGAGGGCGCGACGGGCGCGGACCGCGGCAGCGAGTCCGTCGAGGACGGGCACGGTCTGCTCGAAGGAGATGCAGGCGTCGGTGATGCTGCAGCCATAGGCCGAAGCGTCCTTGCCCTTCCAATCCTGACGACCTTCGGCGAGATGGCTCTCGATCATCACGCCGGCGATGACGCGCGAACCCGCGGCGACCTGCGCGGCGATATCGGCGGCGACGAGCGGCTGGCGACGATGGTCCTTGGAGCTGTTGCCATGCGAGCAATCGATGACGAGCCGAGCCGAAAGGCCGGCCTTCTGGATGCGGGCGGCGGCGTCGGTCACGAACTCGGCGCCGTAATTAGGACCGGTCCGCGAACCGCCGCGCAGGATGACATGGGAGTCAGGGTTCCCCGAGGTCTGGAAGATGGCGACCACGCCGTCCTTCGTGACGGAGGGGAACCAGTGAGAGGAACGGGCCGAGAGACAGGCGTCGACGGCGACCTGGACCGAGCCGTCGGTACCGTTCTTGAAACCGACCGGCATGGAGAGACCCGAGGCGAGCTCGCGATGGATCTGGCTCTCCGTGGTGCGGGCTCCGATGGCGCCGTAGGCGACGAGGTCGGCCACGTATTGGGGCGTGATCGGGTCGAGGAATTCGGTCGCGGCCGGCAGACCGGCTTCGGCGATCTGCGCGAGGAGACCGCGGGCGAGGCGCAGGCCTTCGTTGATGCGGAAGGAACCGTCCACCTGCGGATCGTTGATGAGTCCCTTCCAGCCGACCGTGGTGCGGGGCTTCTCGAAGTAGACGCGCATGACGACCAAGAGCTCGGACGCATGCTTCTGCGCCTCCTTCTTCAATAAAGCGGCATACTCGAGGGCCGCCTTGGTGTCGTGGACGGAACAGGGGCCGACGATGACCATCAGACGGTCGTCCTGGCCGGCGATGACCTTGGCGGCGTCCCGGCGGGCGGTCGCGACGACCTCGGCGGCGCGCTCCGACACCGGGAGCTCAGCGAGCACGAGGGCGGGAGACAGCAGGGGATGCTGGCTGCGGATGCGTAGGTCGTCCGTATTCTGAGTCATCGGTAGGCGGGCTTTCCCAAGGGGAAAAGGGGGTAAATGAAGGGCTCCGAGGGGCGGGTGTCAATGACGCGTCCCGAGTTGACGCGGGGGCTTTCAGTATCAAAAGTGTCTCAAATCGGCATGCCCAAGCAACCCAACCCAGAATCCGCGGTGCAATCCGGAGCCTTCAAGGCGTTCATCGCCGAAAAGGGCCTCCGGGCGACGCGCCAGCGGATGGCCGTCTTTGAGGCGGCCCGGACGATCCAGGGTCACTACACCGCCGAGGACCTGCTGAAGAAAGCCCGCTCGCTGGACCGCAGCGTTTCCCGCGCGACCGTCTACCGCGCCCTGCCCCTCCTGGTCGGCAGCAACGTCATCCGCGAGATGGACGTCGGCCGCGACCAGAAGTATTACCTCGCCGAGGCCGGTAGCGCGACCTTCCGCGCCCAGCTCATCTGCGAGAACTGCGATTCGATCGTCGAGGTCGACGCGCCCTTCATGGAATGGTACGGCAAGGCTGTGGCCGCCAAGCACGGCATGCGTCCCATCTCCCAGAAACTCCAGGTCACCGCCGCCTGCCTCAACGACCGTTGCCCCCGCCGTAAGCCCGCCCGCTCATGATCACCTACCCGACCGCTTCCGTCTTCCCTCCCCTACCCCTCGGCGGGACGCCCCTCTCCGACCTGCAGAAGGAAGTCATCGCACTCAAGCAGGCCAAGGACGCCCTCATCCTCGCGCACAACTACCAGTGCGAGGACATCCAGGGCGTAGCCGACTACGTGGGCGATTCGCTCGGCCTCGCCTACAAGGCCGCCGAAGCCAAGCAGTCCACCATCGTCTTCTGCGGCGTGCACTTCATGGCCGAGACGGCCAAGATCGTGAACCCGACGCGCCGCGTACTGCTGCCCGACCTCGCCGCCGGCTGTTCGCTCGCCGACTCGTGTCCGGCCGAGAAGCTCGCCGCCGCCAAGGCCGCGGATCCTTCGCTCTACGTCGTCGCCTACATCAACTGCAGCGCCGCGGTGAAGGCGCTCAGCGACGTCATCGTGACCAGCGGCAACGCTTCCAAGATCGTCAGCCGCGTGCCCGCCGACCGGAACATCCTCTTCGTCCCCGACCAGAACCTCGGCCGCTGGGTTTCCGGCAAGACCGGCCGCGCCATGCAGCTCTGGCCGGGCAACTGCTACGCCCACGTGCAGTTCACGCCGGGCGCCCTGCTCCGCACGAAAGCCGCCCACCCGGGCGCGCCGATCGTCGCGCATCCGGAGTGCACCGAGGCCGTCCGCGACCTCGCCGATATGGTCTGCTCGACCGAACTGATGGTGAGCTGGTGCAAAGAGCAGACCGCGAATACCATCATCATTACGACGGAATCTGGGATGATCCACCGCCTCCGCAAGGAAGTGCCCGGCAAGACGTTCGTCTCGGCGCCGACCGACCGCTGCTCATGCAATGATTGCAAGTTCATGAAGATGAACACGCTGACGAAGGTCCGCGACTGCCTCCGCGACGGCACGCCGGAGATCGTGCTGCCTGAAAATATACGCGCCGCCGCCGAGCTCCCGCTCCGCCGGATGCTCGATTGGAGCAAGTGACGACGAGGTCGCGAGGTGAGGTAGGGTGAAAAATTTTTTACCAAAGTTTGACAATTCAGAATATTATAAAAGAGTTGATGGAACGAAGGTGATGTTGGAGTTGTAGCAGACAAGCCAACGCCACCCCGCCCTGACTCACACTTATGAAAATCGACCTCGACCCTTCCGCCTTCACCTCCAAGGACGCCTACGTCCGCGCCGCCCTCTCCAAGGCCCGCGACTTGGCCGTCCAGACCTGGGAAGATGAGCACAGCGAACGCCAGTCGCTGATCGAACGCGAAGTCGCGAGCCTCTCGAAGCCCGAGCTCGCCAAGCGCCTGATCAAACTCCTCTCCCGCCCCAACCGCGCCCGCGCCCAGATTTCCGATGGCATGCGCAACAAGGCCCAGGCGATGCGCCGCAAGGGCGCCCCGGTGCGCGAAATCGCGGCCGAGCTCGGCATCTCGATCCCGTCGGTCTACAACATCACCAAGGACTGAACTTGCCCGCGGGTCGCGTCTCGGCGAAAGTCCGCCGATGCAGGAATGGACCCGCGGAGATCCGGCGAAAGGACCAGCCCAGGCGCCGTTGGCCCGGGGCGGAAAACTCGACGCGGACACGCTGATCGGCGCCTATCGGGCCGGGATCTTCCCTTGGTATTCGCGAGGCGCGCCAGTGAAATGGTGGTGTCCCGATCCGCG
>JBIKIO010000118.1:0-4805 GCA_044361555.1 Opitutales bacterium | reverse complement strand
CCATGCGATGGAAGTCCGGCTGGTTCGGCGAGTCGGGGAAGAGTCCGGGTTCGAGGCAGAAGCCCTGGCGGAAGGCGAAGGGCTTGGCCCAGCGGCCTTGGACGGTGCCGGTGAGGAAGTTGCCGGTATAGAACTGCAGGCCAGGGGCGTCGGTGAGGACTTCGAGCGTGCGTCCGCTGGTGGGTTCGCTGACGAAGGCGGCCGACTTGAGGGATTTGTCCGGACCGAGCACGTAGCAGTGATCGTAGCCGCGGGCGCGGCGCAGCTGATCATGCGGGGCGCCGATACGCTCGCCGATGGCGTGTGGGCGACGGAAGTCGAACGGTGTACCGCTGACGTCCATGAGCTCGCCCGTCGGGATGAGCGCGGGGCTGACCGGCACGAGCTGGTCGGCGCGGAGCGTGACTTGGTGGTCGAGGATGCTGCCTTGGCCGGCTAGATTGAAGAACACGTGGTTCGTGAGATTGCACGCCGTCGGGGCGTCGGTGGTCGCCGCGAAGTCGATCGTCAGTTCGTCGCTCTGGTCGGCCAGGGTGTAGGTGACCGTCACGCTGAGCGTGCCGGGGTAGCCTTCTTCGCCGGCGGGGCTCACGTAGGTGAAGCGGACCGAGGAAGCGGACTCCGTGCGCATGGCTTCGGAGGACCAGACGCGTTTGTCGAGTCCGCGCAGGCCGCCGTGGAGGTGGTTACCATTATTGTTCTGGGCGAGGGCGATCGTCTGTCCGTCGAGGGTCAGCTTACCGTCGGCGAGACGGTTGGCGTAGCGCCCGACGGTGCTGCCGAGGAACGGGTTGCCGGCGACATAGTCTTCGAGAGAGCGGAGGCCGAGGGTCACTTCGCCGAGGCGGCCATGCACATCGGGGACGCGGATCGAGGTCAGGGTCGCGCCATACTCGCAGACGGAGACCTCCATGCCGCGGGCGTTGGTGAGCGTGTGGAGTTGGACCGGGCGGCCTTCGAAGACGCCGTATTGGCGACGAAGGGCGAGGCCCGCGCGACGATGGCGGCGGAGGGTCAGGAATCCGGCGATCAATAGGGTGCCGTAGGTCAGCGCTTCAGGGGAAAGCATGAGGAGAAGTTGTGGGGAGGGGGACGGGTCGGCAAATCAAAGTGGGGAGGGAAGGACGGAGGACTGAATGGAGGACTGCGTTGAGGTCTGAATGGAGGGCTGAATGGAATGGGGGAGGGCTAGATAAGAAAGAGGCCCGGAGGATCAGGGAGATACGTCGTTAGTTGACGAGCTGGCCGGTTGGCACGTTGGCAAGGGAGGCAGCCGATCCAGGAGAGGCCTGGAGGCCCGGAGGCTCGGTTGATCAGAGAAGCCAAAGGGTAGGGATGCGATGACAACGCATCCGTTACGTCGTGGTAGGGTCAGCACTGCGTGCTGACCTAGGGTAGAACGATGCGGCTAGGTCGGCACGCAGTGCCGACCCTACCTCAAGACAGGGGGGCTGCATCGATGACGGAATAAATTCCGCAGCCAATCATCCGGTTTCCGGTCTCCCTTTGAGTCAGGCATTGGGTGGGGTTGAGCGCCCTCGCTCAACCGCGGCGAACGGCTGACCAAGGGTGGTCAGCCCTACCAGGCCGCGCTGCGGCGAACGTAACCAAAACAAAAAGACCGCCCGGGTAGGCGGTCTGATCGGGCCGGAGAAAGGCCGGACTTACTTCTTCTTCTCCGGCTTCGGTGCGGTGGCGGCGACCGATGCCCCGGGGAGGAGCGCGCTCCAGTCCGCAGCGATGCGGAGGGCTTCCTGGAGCTGGATGTCGTACTCCGGCCAGTCGTCGTCTTCGAGCGGGTCGCGCATGCGGGCGCTGCGCTTGGACTTGGCGGCGGCGCCGGCCCCGTCCTTCTTGTCCTGTTCGATGGCGGCATCGAGTTTCACCTCGCTGGCCTTGAAAGAGGTCTTGGCGTAGTCGGTCAGCTCGCGGCGGACCTGCTCGCGGAAATCGAGGTCGTCCTTCCGTTCGGTGCGACGCTGGTCGAGGGAGAGCGAGACCTCCTTGCGGACCTGGCGGCTCTTCGTCCAATCGATCGTGCGCGAGAGCGTGAGGAATTCCGGGAGCTCGGACTGGCGGCGGGCCGAGTTGGCGGCGAGCTGGGCGATGAGGCCCTCGGAGATCTTCGCCTTGAGCCAGTCGCCCTCGTCGGGCTTGGTCAGCGTGGGCGTCACCGAATCCCAGGGCAGCGCGCGGTCGAGGTCGCCCTCGCCGACGGGCAACACCGAATAGACGGAGGGGACGACGATATCGGCCGGCACGCCCTTGAGCTGGATGGAGGAGCCGCTGGGCGCATACCACTTCTGGATGGTCACTTTCACGGCCGACTTCAGGTTCCGATCGAAGCGGCTCAGCTCGATGATGTTCTGGACCGAGCCCTTGCCGTGGGTGGTCATGTCGCCGACCACGATGCCGCGGCGGTGGTCGCGCATGGCGCCGGCGAAGATCTCGGAGGCCGAAGCGGAGAGCTTGGAGGTCAGGACGACCAGCGGGCCGTTCCAGACGACCTTCTCATCCTCGTCGCGGTAGTCTTCGGAGCGGCCTTGGCTGTCGCGCACCTGGAGGACCGAGCCCTTCGGGATGAAGAGGCCGGAGATATCGACGGCCTCGTTGAGCAGGCCGCCGCCGTTCTTGCGGAGGTCCATGATGACGGCCTTGATGCCCATCGCCTTCAGTTTCACGAGCAGTTGCTCGATGTCGGCGGAAGGGCTGGAGCCGGAGCCGTCCTGGTTCTTGCCGTAGAAGGAGGGCAGTTCGATGACGCCGAGCAGGGCGGTGCCGCCGGCGGACGGGACTTCGATGGCCTTAGCCGAAGCCATCTGGCCGACGAGTTTGATCTGGTCGCGCTTAAGCGTGACGGTCTTGCGGCCGCCGGCCGCCATGTCGACGAGCAGGCGCACGGTAGATCCCTGCTTGCCGCGGATCCGGCTGATGGCCTTGGACAGGCGCATCCCGACGATGTCTTCCATCTCGCCGTCCGCATCCTGGCCGACCGCGATGATCTTGTCGCCCGGCTTCACCTGGCGCGAGAGGTCGAGCGGGCCGCCCGGGAGGAGATCCTTGACGACGCAGGTGCCGTCTTCGTCGGAGAGCGTGGCGCCGATGCCCACGAGCGAGTTGCGCATCGCGATCTCGAACTCTTCCAGCGACTGCTGGGAGAAGAACGTCGAGTGCGGGTCATACTGGCCGGAGTAGGAATTGAGGAAGACCTCTTCGACCTCGTGCTGGTCGAAGTCGAGGTAGGTGCGGCCTTTCTCGTAGCGCTTCTTGAGGCGGGCGACGGCCTCCTGCGTCTTGGCCGGGGTGATCTCGGGTAACGTGGCTTCCTTGGGCGTCTTGCCGGAGCGGTCTTCGCCGAGCAGCTCGGAAAGCATGTCCAGACGGAGGCGGCGGGCCCAGAGGGCGTCGGCGTCGGCCGGGTTGGCGGGCCACTCGGCTTTCTTGCGGTCGAGAGGGAAGGTGCCCGGCTGGGAGAGGTCGATGGGCTTATCGAGCGCGGCCAGGTTCGTCGCCGTGCGTTCGGCGACCCGCTTCTTGAACAGAGCGAAGATCTCGAAGGCCGGGGTCAGGTTGCCGCGCTGGAGATAGAGGTCGAGGGTCTTGCCGTAGCGGGTGACGAACTCGTCGACCTCTTCGGCCGTGAAATACATCTTCGCGCCATCGAGGGTCTCGCAGTATGTGCGCACCACCGCGTTCATGTCGATGGAGCTCATGTCCTTCTTGCTGATGTGCAGCTTCTCGAGGAGCGCGGCCGTGGCGCGCGTCTCGTTCTGCATCGCTTGCGTGGTGGTGAAGCCGCCGGTCTGGGCGGAGACCAGCGCTGCCAGGAGGACCGGCAGGAGGGAAAAGCGGAGTCGCATAAATTAGGGGAGGTGTCTCAGCGTAGGCGGGCGCTAAGTTCTTCGAGCCTACGTTTCTCGCCGGCAGTGAGCGAGCCGAATCCCCCGGCGGAAATCTTGTCGAGAAGCGTGTCTAATTCCGCCCGGGCTTGGGTGCGGGTGAGGGGCCTCTCTGGGGTGTTTACCTCGGTCGTCTCTTCAAAAGAGGGCCGGGGGGCATCGGATTCCATAGGCTCCTGAATCTGGGCGTAACTCGGGCCGGCACTGGTCCGTTGCAGGTGACGCCAGGCGATCCAGCCGAGCAGGAGACCGCCGAGATGGGCCGAGTGGGCGATGCCGTCATTCCAGGCGGCGTGCCACTGCGGCCACGCGTGGCGCCCGGGGAGTTCGGCGAAAGCCCAGCCCAAGACCGTGAACAGCGAAATCACGATGAGCAGCCAGCGCACCTTGAGCGTCACCGGCAGGAAGAAGAAGAGGAGCAGCGTGATCTGGTGCTCGAGCTTATCGAGGAGCGCCACGAGCATGAGCGCGTACACGCCGGCGGAGATGCCGATCAGCAGGCCGCTGCGGTCGCCGCCGAGGCCGGTGAGGGCCCAGGCGAGCGCTCCGAAAAGGGTGCCGGAGGCGAGCACGGCGAGCAGCGCGCGCGGGCCCTGCTCGCGCTCGACGATGGCGCCCGTCCACCAAAGGATCAGGCAGTTGCCGAGCAGGTGCCAGAATTCATTATGGATCAGGGCGTAAGTGAGCCACTGCCAGACCAGCGGGGCACTTTCGCGCAGCAAGGCCCAGCCGAGGAAGTCCGCGCCGGCGGACTCCTGGATCAGGGTGAGGATGAAGAATGCGACCAGCACGCCGACGACCCACGCGGTGACCGAGATCGGTTCCCGCGCAAGGCGCTGGTCACGCATGTAGGCCCGGTCGCCGATGCCCATGCGCGTGCGGTCCGCCTCAGAGCTTCTTCACGAT
>JBIKIO010000117.1:0-4812 GCA_044361555.1 Opitutales bacterium | reverse complement strand
CTCATAATTCCTTGGTTCTGGGTTCAAATCCCGGTGGGCCCACCCCTTTTCAAGACGCACCCCGCACCGCCTACTTGCCTGGATTCTTCGCGGCCGGGGCCTTCCTCTTACCCCCTTTAGAAACCTTAACCAGTTCGCCTACTGGCTCCATGCTTTCGGGAATGTCGATGATACGCGGCACGTTGCGTCGGTCGTCCGGCACGACGACCAGAAGATGGCGCTGACCAGGTTCCTTGACCCAGCTGGATTTCATCAAGGGGACGCTCTCGGTCTCACCTTGGTCAGGAGCAAGAACCACGGAAACATGATACACGTCGCCGGTCTTGCCAGAAGGCATTTGGATGACGGTCTGGCGCGGGGCGACGACGGCCCGCGAGCTGCCCAGCTGGGAAGTGATCGCACGAGTGCTGAGATTCAGCCAGACTACCGCACCCTCCGGAGCCTTGGTCCGCGCGAACTCCACCGGCAGCATCCGGAAGGCCAACGAACCAGCTCCGCCCGTCGGTAACAAGACGACCAGCGGGTCGCTCATGCTGGCTGGAATATCCGCAAAGGGGGCGTCGGGCGGCAAAGGGTTGTCCTTGGACGGCGCCCTCGTGGCGGCATAGACCCGGATGACTCCTGCCGGGAGCGACAAGCGGTTGGTCGAAATCGATAAGCGAGGCAGATCGATCTCCTTGCCGCCCTTCCCGACGACGAGAAAAACGTGGGCGGGGGCATCTTCCGGCGCTTGAAGATACAACAGACGCAGCGAACGGGTAGTCGCCGAATCCTGAGCTGAGGCGACAGCCCCCCAACCAATCAGAAGGAAAACGAAGGGTCGGATCATAGGTCTGCAGCATTCAGCCAGCGGAACGAGACCATGCGGAAGCGGCGGCCAAGGACGGCATTGATCAGATACTTGTTCGCCAAGGGCGCCAGATTGGCGTCGCCCAGCGGCGCTTCATGCGCCGGCACGGTGGCGTTCACATAGTCCGGGATGCGTTGATAGACGGCCTCACACCAAGCCTTGGCGCTGGAGCCGTTGACCAACGGCGAAGCACCCATGGCCCGGACGATGAAAGTCTCGTCGCGCACGCTGATCACCGGCGAGAGGCGCTCGAGAAGGTCGGCCTGTCGGGGCCAACCAGGGAGACCAAAAGTAGAATGTCCTTCCGCAGCCTTGGGGTGGAGGTAATCGCCCTTGGTCCCGGCGGCGGAATTGGACCAATCGCCCAGCGGCAGCCGCTGTTCCAAACCGCCGAAGTCAGCGACCTTGCTCGTAGTCTTACCGATGCTCTTGGCTTTCTCCGACGGATTGAAAGCACTGCCGGCTTCCTGGAGGGCGGTCAGCGCCGTGCCGAGCGCACCGTTGAGCGAAGGGTCCAACGAATTGCTCGGCTGCGGCGTCGCGAGCTGGCGGTTGACGAATTCGGAGAGCGAGAGAAATGGACCACGGATCCTGACTTGCTGCACGATTTCGACGGCCAGCCTCTCGAGCTGCGCATCACTCAGCGCGGCAAAACCGAGCACGGCACCCGAAGCACCGCCGGACTCGACGGGGCCTTCGTGCGCGATAGACATCCGGGGCAAGGGGTTGGCTGCCGTGGCGGAGCCGACCGTGCTGGTGCCCGGCGTGATGAATGGCACCGAGGTCGTCCGGAGGTTGCCGAGCAAGGCGCGCCATGCCACCACCGAGGTACTGTTGACGTTGAACTGCCCGGGGACGCGCAGGTTGGCGGCGAGGCGCTGGTAGGCCACCGGCTGGGCCGGCACGCCGGAGAAACCGCTGGTGCCAGTCACTCCAAGGTCGAAGCGGGAGGCGCCGTCGTTCGGCAGGAAGCACGAATTGGGCAGGGCCTTCGTGCCCGCGACGAACGAGGCCCAGCTCTTCTTCAGGCTGTCCATGACGGCCGGATTCCAAACGTGCTCGTTACCCGCGGACGGACGGAGTGAGTCCCAATCGGCCGGCAACGGAGCGAGGGATGAGAAGAACCAATCATCGAAGAGCACATGGTTCAGGCAGTAACTGTCATCATACTGAAGGAACGCCTGGTGAATCTCGTCGCGACTACGCAAGACACCCCGCTGATCGATCCAGCGGCCGACGGCGTCGTCCGGCGGTAAGATCGGCGAGGCGTCAGCGTTGCCGATCAGCCCGTAGTGGAACGGCGGCGCCGGGTTGGTGGCGCGGATATCGCAACCCTGGAGACCCGGTATCGACTGCACGGGCTTCACGGGTAGCTCGGCGATGGCGGCACGTTGGAGTCCGGTGGACGGATCGAGGCCGGTCAGGATGAAACCACCGAAGTTGCTAGCGGGGTCCGATTGCGGACCGTTGGCGTCCGCAAAACCAGTCATCGGGAGGAAATATAGGTCATACGGGGCATTCACCGGATTGAGCGCACCCGCATACTGCACGCCACTATTGGAGGAAGAATAGAAGGCGGAGCCACTCTCGGCGCTGACCTGGCCCGCCATCGACTGGGTGCGGGTATCGGCGAAGTCCGCATTCAGGTAGCGATAAGCCGTGAGGACTTCGGCGGACTTCTGGCCGATCTCGGTGTAAGTCGTGAAGGGCGAGGCCTGCAGAAAGCCCTTCGAAACGGTCTTCACGCCGGTGCGGCTATCATACTGCGCGACACCGTCATTGGAAAGGCGGAGGCCGAAGGCGAAGGTGCCGAAGGCGCGGGGCGCCACCGCGGCGTCGGCCAAGCTCTGCTGAAAAGGGGCGGCGGCGTCCTGGCCGTAGAGCTGCTTGAACTCAGCGGTACTCGTCCCGACGAAACTGAAACGGACCGGCGAGTATTTATAATTGGCAGGAAAATAGTCGTAATAGATGCCATCGCGGGCCGAGTTGAAACCATCGATACTTTTGATGAGGCGGTAACTGAGAAGGCCGGCGCCCGAAGGCGCACCCGGCAAGACCATCTGCCAGCCGGAACGTCCGCTCGCGACATAACCCGGCGTAAGGTTATAGGGGCCGGCACCCGACACAGGGACTGGCCGCAGGAAACCGTCGTTCATCGCGAAGACACGCGTCTGACCAGGGTCCAGGGTGACCTCGGAGCCGCCGCCGATACGCAATCTCACGCCGTTTGGGAAAAAGCTGCTGACGTGCTGGGAGACGTTGTAGCCGGCGCCGTCGGAGCACCCGACGTAGATCGGCAAGGACTGCCACTTACAGTAGGCATCGAAGCTGGGGACGGTGAGCCGGACATTGAAAGGATTCCAGAGCGTGACGACGGGTTGCGCGATGAAAGCGGGCGAAGCACCGGAAGCGGAGGAAGCAAAGACATACTGGATGCGCGCGATGAGAGGATGACGATGGATACGCTCGTAATAGCTGTAAAGATCGCCGGCGTCGGTCACGTTAGGGTTCTGCGGCGGCAGCATCGTGGTGACGCCGGCCAGCGTCGGGTCAGCATTGGTCACATACTTACGGTAATGCAGGCAGTAATCGGTGAGATACGCCCAGCTGCGGATGGGCGGGAAGCTCGATAACGCCGAATACCCACCGAACGTCGTCCCGCCGTCCGTCGCCACGCCCGCGGAGTTGCCCCCCAAGGAACCATAATCAGACCACCAATACATCAAGGCATGACGCCGACGGTTGCCGAGACTACGCGATGGAAACAGTGCGTCGGGCAACGGTCGCTGGAAGATGAGGTCATAGTCCGGATCACCGGAGATACGGCTGATCTTGGCGGGCTTGAGGCGGAAGAGCGGCATCTTGCCCTGTCGCGCAGGGTCGAGGACGTTGGCCCAATCCCAGGTTTCCGTGAAGAGCGAGAGATCCTTGCGCAAGCCGCCGGTCGCGGTGTTGGTCAGGAGGCCTTCCGCGTAGAGGCTGACGTCATGGAAACCCGCCCTCGCCAAGGGAATCGGCGTCGCGTTCTTGAGCGTATCCGTCAGGCGCGCGTCGTTGGTCAGCGCCGGCAACAGTGACAAAGTCGTCCATGAGATCGGCTGATTCGCCGGCAAGGGAGTGGCATTTGCGATGAGCGCGGGATAGCCGATGGCTTCGAGGTCCGGCGCGCCAAAGGTCTTCGCACGTTGCGCCCGCTCCAAAGGGTCGGCACCGGCCGACGCCGTGGCGACGTGGGGGATGATCAGGCGGACTTTCTGATTCTCGCCTCCGACCCACCAGCTGAAATACCCCTGAGAGCCGTCGTCCGTCGTCCCCGCAGGCTTTCCGTCGACGTAGGAGATCGGGGCGGCATGGACCTGCCTGACGGCTTGGACTTCCGTCGAGTGTCCGACGAGCGGCACGGTTCCGGGAGCAGTAACCACGGCAGGCGGCACGGGCGGCTTCAGCGTCGTACCGGCCGGTAAGGTGAAACTCGCATCGCCGTAACCCATCTGATCAGCAAGCATCCAACCGAGGAAGCGGGCCGTCGGCGCCGAGCTCGGATTGAAAGCCGATAGCTTGGAGGAATAATCCGGCTTGTGCGGACGGCCGGCGTAGCGGCTGCCTGCACGGAGGTCATGGTCTCCACCTTCCCAGCTGCGCCAGACGCCCAGCACGGGATACTCGAATGGATCCGACCCCGGAGAAGAAGCAGCTGAGACGGCCGGGTCGTCGTAAAGGGAGGCTGGTGCGGAGACGCGCGTATCCGGACCGAGGCGCTCCTGCAAGGCGGCTCCCGCCAGGCGCAAGGCCCCCAAGGCGTTGAGACGAGCCACGGCCTCAGCCTGCTTCAAGGCGGCCAACGAGGACTCCACCTTTAGGAAGGAGGCGAGCACGATGACCATCATCACGACCATGGCCATGACTACCATGGACAGCACGAGGGAGAAACCTGGCCGTGGACGGGGATCTTTTAGGGCGGG
>JBIKIO010000116.1:0-4814 GCA_044361555.1 Opitutales bacterium | reverse complement strand
CGTCCTTGACGCCGTTGGTCTGCCAACCCTTGAGGCCGGCGACGTAGAGCTGGCCGTCGACCGGATTGAAGCGCGCGCGCATCAGGCCGGTGGCGAACTTCAGCGGGAACTTCACCACGCCGCCCTGGGCGATGTCGCCGACGCGTTCCTGGAGGACCGCGAAGAGCGAGGACTTTCCGTAGGAAAGGTAGAGCATGCGGCCCTCGAACGGACCCCACTTACCCTTGTTGGCCGGCACCCAGATCTGGCCGCCGTTGGAGTTGTCGACATCGTAAGGGAGCCAGCAGAGGTGCGGGCTGTACTTCGTCGGCGCCGGAGTGCGGTGCGCGAGGTCGGGCACTTCGATGAATTCACCGGGCTTGGAGAAGTGGAGGTAGTCGACGGGGACCCAGGTGCCCTGATTGTCGCCGTTGGAGATTTCGCCGTTGGGGCCGACGCCCATGCCGTTGGGGGCGCGGATGCCAGTGGCGTAGACCTCGAACTTCTGGCCGTCAGGCGAGACCTTGAAGATGCAACCATGGTGGTCGCTGAGGGGCCCCCAGCCACGGCCTCCCGGATTCACGGGTCCGCCCTTGAGGAAGTAGAAGTTGCCCTGCGAGTCGGTTTGCAGGTCGAACATGAACTCGTGGAAGTTCGAGGTGACCTGGACGTCGTTGTTGAAGTTCTGGTAGAAGTCGGCTTCGCCGTCCTTGTTGTAGTCGTGGAGCAGCGTGATCTGGTCGCGTCCGAGGACGTAGATCTGTTCGTTGACGATCTTCAGACCGAGGCCGTGGAAGATGCCGGTGGCGTAGCGGCGCCAGGTGATCTTGCTCAGCTTGTCGTCGGCGAACTTGCCGACCCAGACGTCGCCGCTCCAGGTGGAGAAGGCGATGCGGCCGTCCTGGAAGAAGTCGATGCCACCGACGCGAATCCAGGCGCCGAAGGGGTTTTCGGCCGGGATGGTGACCGTGTCGACCACGTAGGGGGCGGCGACGAGTTCGGTGAGCTGGTCCTTGAGGGACTGCTTCTGCGCGGCGTCGCTCTCTCCTTCGATGCGGCCCTTAAGCGTCTCGATCTGCTTGGTCTGGTCGGTCTCGCCGAGCGTGCCTTCGGTGACGACTTCCTGCGTCCAGTGGGCGGGACCGCCCTTAGTGAAGGCGCGGAGGTCGGTGGCGGCGGCGACCTTGGAGGTCACCTTGCGGAGCACGTCGCCGGCGTTGATCGCGCCGTGGGCGAACGATACCTTGAAGGAGGTGCCGGCGGCGACCTTGGTGAGCTTGAGCGCGAGGAAGTTGCCCTTGTTGCTCAGGATCGAGCCGTTGGGCAGGCCGTTGACGGTCACGGTGGTGAGTTCGTCGGCGGGCTTCACGATGGCCGGTGCGTTCTTGGCGGCTTTGGTGGTCTTGGCCTTGGCCTTCGGGTCGGCCTTCTTGCCGGGCTGTTCGGGCGGGAGCGGGATCTCCATGCGGACGATCGCGTTGGCGCCGTCGGCGAGGTCGACCTTGCCGCCGTAGGGGAGATCCATGAGGCGGACGGACGAATCGAGTTCGCCCTTCACGACGGTGAAGGAGCGGCTGAGGACGAAGACGTCGCCGACTTTTTCCATCTCAGCGGATTCAAGGACTTCGGCACCGCCGACGGTGTAGGCGAAGACGACGCGGTCGCCATGGAGGTAGAGGCCCTGATATTTGGCGTGATCGCGCGGGAGCGGGCCGAGCGGGATCTTGGACATCACGCCTTCGGGTCCTTTGGGCAGGGCGCGGGTGTCGTTGAAGGTGCCGTTGAAGCTCCAGCCGGGGCCGGGGTTCGTCTCGAAGAAGACCTTGGCACCGACCGCCGGGCCGGGGTTGGGTCCGTGGGCGCCATCGAAGGCGACACCCTTGAGTCGCATCCATCCACCCGTCCAAGCACCGGCGCCACGGAGCGTGTCGGTGTCAAAAGCATAACCGGCTTCGCGGTTGCCCAGATTGACCATGACGGCTTTGTTGGCCGCGCAGCCCTTCTGCTCGAAGGGGCTCTTGCCCTGGGTGTTATCGATCGAGGTCGCGAGGAAGCGGCCGTAGTCCATCGCTTCCCACTTCGAGAGGGGCTTGGCGTCGGGCTGCTTGGTCTTGTCTTGGGCGAGGCCGGTCAGGGCCGCCAGCGCCAGGGCCAGGGACAAGGAGGAGCGGGTCAGGGATTTCATAGGATAGGAAATGGAAAGGGGGCGGGGCAGGGGTTGGCAGAATTGCTTAAACCGCCCCCCGCTGTCCATCGTATTGGAGCGATATGAGGGCGGGAAGTTCCGCGCAAAGAATCGATGGCAGAGGACAGATGACTGAGGGCAGAAAAACAGGGGCAAGGGTCCGCTGAGCGGAAACGGCCGATTAAAGGGGGTGTCCGTCCTTGCCGATGCGTTGGCCTGGGGTTTTTCTTTTAAGCATACCCCGCTCATGCCTCCTCGTCTTGCTCTGTTGATTGGCCTGCTCGCCGCAGTTCATGCCCCGTCATCCGTCGCCGCTTCGGCCGCTTCGGAGTCAGCTTTGGTGTTCAACGCCACGGCGCCGAAGAATGACCTTAAGGGCGATTTTGAGGCGCAGGTGCTTTTCGCCCAGAGCCAGGTCATTCCGGCCCGCCCGCGGGAGGATGACCGTCAGCCTCGCCTCATCAGCCTGCGTAAGGCTCTTCTGCTGGTTCGTCCGCTGCGGGCCGACGCGGCCCCCGTTTCGGTCACGGCGGTGGATGGTGCCGGCAAGGAGCTCGGTACGCTGAAGCTCAATCCACCGGCGCTCCTGCCGAAGACGGCTTACTTTGTGGAAGGCGTGCCGGCTGGTGGGCTCGACTTCGCCCCGAAAGGTTCGTCGCTCGGCCTGATCGACGACGCGGCCGAGATCTCGAAACTGAGCGAGGCCGATGGCGGCACGCTGCGCGCCATGCTCGGCCGATATGCGCTCGTGGAGATCTCCACGGCCGACGGACGCTGGGCGAAGGATATCTATCTCCCCGCTGCCAAGTCCGTCGACGGCAAGGTCGTCCGCGTCAACGCCGGCGCCGGCTACGGCTCGACGGTCCATTATGGTGACCAGGAGGTGCGCGTCTCCCGCGGGCAGGCCGTCGTCTTCAAGGCCTCCGGGGGCCGCTGGTTCCGCGAAGGTGAACTCGCGAATAACGGGCTGCGTTACGCGAGCGACGCGTGGAGCGCCGATCTGCCGGGAGAATGGATCCGTCCGGGTTTCTCCCTGCGTTTCGTCCAAGGCAAGGCGGCCGGCGAGCTCGCCGCGATCGATGTCGGTGCGCCGACGCAGCTGCTATTGCATACCATCGACTTGGGCTTCCTGACGAGCCCGCGGGGGGCTTTCCGTTTCGCCGGCGACCGCGAGGCGCACCGCGAGTATTTCCAGACCGTCCCCGCCAGTCAGCTGATCGTCAGCCGGTATGCGCCACTGCACCTGAAGGAAGTGATGTTGCCCACGGGCGTGCTGCTCAAGGAGGTCGACCCCAGCAAGGGCGGCTGGCACGAAGGCACGATGCGCCAGCACATCGGCAAGGAGCTGATCTCGCACGGCATCGACAACGCCAATTACGGACTCCATAGCACCGCCGGCGCCGGCGAGAAGAACCACCCCTACGCCGTCGCACAGCTCGCCGCGCATAACAGCCGCGGCGTCTACTCTAACGGCGTGCAGGTCCATGGCGGCTCGGGCGGCAACGGTATGGTCACCCTCGATGATTCCCTCGGCAACGAGTTCAGCCACGAGGTCGGGCATAATTATGGCCTCGGTCATTATGTCGACGGCTTCAAGGGCTCGGTCCATCGCCCAGCCGACCAGATCAACTCCACCTGGGGTTGGGATGCTGACAAGCGCCGCTTCATCCCGAACTTCGCGCCGCTCCGCACCGGGAAGGATGCCACGCTCGAAGGCCAGTCGCAGCCGCCGTTCGACGGACGGAGCTACGGTTTCGACGCCATGGCCGGCGGCGCGCCGTTCTCCTCCTTCAATCGTTTCACCCTCTATACGCCGAACACCGCCGCGATCATCCAGAAGTTCCTGGAGTCGAAGGCGGTCTTCGATCCGCTCTCTCCCACGGGTTTCAGCAAGTGGAACGAGGAGTCCAAGCGCATGGAGCCGTTCAGCCATCGCCTCCCGAAAGGACGTGCCATCGGCGCGCCGATCAAGGGCCTGAGCGAGGCGAGCCTCGCCAAGCTGCTATCTGAATATGAACGCGTCGAGGTCGCGATGGGCGACGGCAACTGGACGAAGGAGATTCCTTTGCCGCGCGCCACCGCCGCGAACAAAGGTCGTTCCGTTTCGATCGGCCATGAGGCCGGCTATAACTCCGTGCTCCTGATCAACGGCGAGGAGGTCACGGTCTCGCGTGGTTTCGCCAAGGCCTATGTCTCCGATGGTAAGACTTGGCAGGAGGGTAAGGGGGACGAGGGTTCCGTGGAGCGTAAGCCGCAGACGTTCGGTGTCGCGGTGGTCACGTTGGTCGGCTACTACGATCCTTCGGCCCAGCTGACGAGCTACGCCTATCCGGCTCTGCATGGTTCTCTCGGGTTCTGCTACGCGGACGATTCCGCCGAGGTTAAGCCTTCCGACTGTCAGCTCGTCGTGGAGACCAAGAAAGGCATCCTGCGTTTCCGCCTCGCGGACCGTCGCATCGACGCGAAGCACATGAACAAGTTCCACGTCAACGTACCGGCGGCCAGCCAGCCGACCCAGTTTGCCATCGTCTGCGGAGGCAAGGTGCTCGCGAAGCGGACCATCGAGCCCACGACCGAGAAACTCGCCGTCTCCATTAACGGCCTGTCGCCCACGACCCGCTAACTGCGGCGGCGTGGCTTCGGCTTGGCC
>JBIKIO010000139.1:0-4190 GCA_044361555.1 Opitutales bacterium | reverse complement strand
AGCATCAGTTCGGCAGGACCGGCGCTGAACCGGCCGCCCCAGGTGGCCTGGGCTTTCTTCCGTGCGGACATGAAGAACCAATGCCCCCGGGAAGGCGGGCAGGCAAGCAAGGACGCTCAGCGTCCGGCGGGCGGCGTGGCCGGCTTGGCGGGCGTGGCCAAGCTGCGGACGCCGTCGACGCGGATCACGATCTCACCGGGCTCGGCGACGCCCATGCGTTCGCGGGCCTGATCACGGACGAATTCCGGGTCGCGGACAAAGCGGTCGACGTAACGGTCCGTCTGGACGCGCGCGAGTTCGAGCGCCGCAAACGACTTCTCCTTCTGACGCTCGCTGGCGCGCAGGCCTTCGAGGCGGGCGACCTCATCGCCATAGGTCGACCAGGTGAAGGCGAGCACGGTGCAGAAGAGGATGAACGAAGCCCAGAGAAACAGCTTCTCGGTCTGAGGGTTGCGGGAAGTAGGCTCGCTATCCATGACGACCGCGCGAGTGAAAGCGGAAATCCACTACGGGGCGAGGGGAAAATGGCCCGGTCAGCGGACCGTCACGGCGACCTTGGCCAAGGAACCGCTGAACTCCATGAAGGCCCAGACGATGACGCCGGTGACGGACACGTAGAGCCAGACCGGGAAGACCCAGCGCGTGAGGCGCTTGTGCTCCTCGAGGCGGCCGACCTTGGCCAGCCAGACCGCGCGCAGCACGAAAGGGGTGACCAGGATGGCGAGGATGACGTGCGGAATCAGGATCAGGAGATAGAGCGACTTGAGGCCCGCCCAGGCCGAGGCGGGGTCGGGGGCGTAGGTGACGTTGGTCCGGCCGAGGGCCACCCAGAGATGGACCTTAGAGGCGAGGTAGACCGCCAGGAAGAAGGCCGAAGTGATGACCGCCCACTTCATCGCCTTGCCATGGCCTTCGCGGTCGCCGGCCTTGATCCGGAAGATGCCGACCAAGAGGAAGACCGTGGCGAGTCCGTTGAGTCCGGCGACGGCCCGGGAGAGGAGTTCGGTGGTGGAGGCCATGCCCCAGCAGAAGGGGTTTTACGGAAAAAGCCAACCCTTCCCCACCCCGGAGCCTCCGCTCACCCGCAACTAATCCCTACCCCCGTGGTTTGATAATATATCCGATGAACGCCCCACTCCTCACCCTGCTGGCGGCCACCCTGCTGGCGGCCGGTCCGGCGCTCAAAGAAGCCGATAGCGCGCCCCCCGCCCAGAACAAGGTCACGATCACCGTCCGCGGCGACAAGCGGGTCATCGAGTCCAACGGCATCCCGGACCATAAGGTAGCCTCGTTCCCTAACCGCGGAAACCCCAACGCCATCTCCGAGCAGAAATACCGTCTCGAGGTGCCCGCCCACCCTCAGCCGGCGACCGAGCAGCCCGGCCGCTTCCCCTACGCCTGGGGAGTCGCCCTGAACGGCGTGGTCTTCGACCCCGGCACCGCCGAAGTCTATAACGACGGCGACCGGAGCAACCCCTGGCGCTATGAGGCGCTCAAGAGCAATACCGAGATGGGCACTACGCCCCGGATCCCGGTCGGTCTCGGCCTCGACCAGAACCACGGCCACGTCCAACCCAACGGTGCCTACCATTACCACGGACTCCCCACCCTGCTCATCGCCCGCCTCTCCGGAGGCGAAAATAAGATGACCCACGTCGGCTGGGCCGCCGACGGCTATCCGGTCTACGCCATCTACGCTTACGCGAAATCCGAAGATTCGAAGAGCGCCCTCAAGGCCATGAAGAGCAGCTATCGCCTGAAGACCGCCGAGCGCGGGGGCGACGGCCAGACCAGCCCCACCGGGAATCCCGACGGATCCTTCGGCCTCGATTACGAATATGTGCCGGGGCACGGCGACCTCGATGAGTTCGGCGGACGCACGGGCGTGACCCCGGAATTTCCGCAGGGCACCTATTACTACATGCTGACCGAGGAGTTCCCCTTCATTCCGCGTAAGCTCAAAGGCCCGCCGGATCCTTCCTTCAACAAGATGCGCATGGACGCGCATGCTAACCTCGGCGGGCAGAGCGGACCTGGCGCCAAGGGTAAAGGAAAAGGCAAGAAGGGCCCTCCTCCCGGCGGCGAACCAAAATAAAGTACGCGCCATTGAGCCGGCGGCATGGGCGGCGATTTTCTCGCCAGGTTTCGTCGGCGCGCCCCCGCAGGAAGCTGGTCCGTTGCGCGGATGGCACCGGAAGCGAACCATAATGCGACGCCGGGGGCGCTTTTCCCCGGGACCAGGGGGGCCTAAACTCGTCAAAGCAGTTGCGAAAGCCCACCTCCCCATCTACCTACGGAACAGATGTCTACCCCTTCCCCCGAGCGACCTGCGGACGGTTTATTCCGTGCTCTGATCCGCTGGTTCGATGCGGACTACATCCCGGAAGGAATCGAAGCATTACAGAACACCCCCAAGAAGGTCGACTGGGCCCGCTCCATCCCGTTCATCCTGCTCCATCTGGCCTGCTTCGCCGTAATCTGGGTAGGCGCCAGCCCCATCGCCGTCTGGACCGCCGTCGGCCTCTACTTCTTCCGGATGTTCGCCATCACCGGCTTCCTGCACCGCTACTTCTCGCACAAGACCTACTCCACCTCCCGCGCCTTCCAGTTCGTGATGGCCGTCTGGACCGCCCTCGCCGTCCAACGCGGCGCCCTCTGGTGGGCCTGCACGCACCGCCACCACCACAAACACTCCGACGAAGAAGACGACAAGCACTCCCCCGTCGTCGACGGCTTCTGGTGGTCCCATATCGGCTGGATCACCGCGAAGAAGAACTTCCCGACCGACTACTCGAAGATCTCCGACCTCGCGAAATACCCCGAGCTCGTGTTCCTGAACCGCTTCGACATCCTCATTCCACTCCTCGCCGCGGGCGTCACCTACGGTGCCGGCGCCTGGCTGGGCGCGGCCGGCTACGACACCAACGGCCCGCAGATGTTGGTCTGGGGCATCATCTCGACCGTCGTGCTTTTCCATGGCACCGGATGCATCAATTCGCTCGCCCACGTCTTCGGGACCAAACGCTTCAAGAGCACCGGTGACGAGTCCCGCAACTCGCTCATTCTCACGCTTATCACCCTCGGCGAAGGCTGGCATAACAACCACCACCGCTACCAGGCCACGACGAAGCAAGGCTTCTACTGGTGGGAATTCGATCCGACTTACTACGGCCTGAAGGTGATGTCGTGGATGGGTTTGATCTGGGGGCTCAAGGGCGTGCCCGACTCGGTCTACGAAGAGGCCGAGCGCACCAAGGCCGAGGACAGTTCGCAGCGTGCGTGAACGGATCGCGATCGTCGGCTCCGGCGTAAGCGGCCTCGGCTGCCTCCGCTTCCTGCGCGCCCACCACGACGTCACGGTCTTCGACCGCGACCGCCGTCCCGGCGGCCACGCCCACACCATCGACGTCACCGAACCCGGCACCGACCGAGCGCTGCCGATGGACACAGGCTTCATGGTCTTCAACGAGGTGACCTACCCGCACCTCTGCCGCCTTTTCAAGGAGCTGGGCGTCAAGCCGAAGAAGACGTCGATGTCCTTCGCCGTCCGCCATGACCCGACGGGGCTCGAGTGGTGTGGCAGCTCGCTGAATCACCTCTTCGCCCAACGCCGCAACCTCTTCAGACTGCGCTTCTGGAAACTGCTGCTCCAAATCAATAAGTTCAACAAACTGGCCAAAGTCGAATGGCAGTCCGCCGAGGCCGAGACGACCTCGCTGCGCGATTGGTGCGTGCGCAAGGGCCTCGGCGAGGACTTCCTCAACCTCTACCTGATTCCGATGTCGGCCGCGGTCTGGTCGACGCCGGCGGAGAAGATGCTCGGCTTCCCGGCCGCGGCGCTGATGCGTTTCTTCCATAATCACGGCTTCCTCGGCCTCGACACCCAGCACCAGTGGCTGACGCTCGAAGGCGGCTCCCGCACCTACGTCGAAGCCTTGCTCAAGGCCTACCCCGCCGACTTCCGTTTCGGCCAGGGCGTGACCGGCGTCCGCCGCGACGGCGCGCAGGTGATCGTGACGACCGCCGCCGGCGAAGAACGCTTCGACCGCGTGATCATGGCCTCGCACGCCGACACCACGCTGCGCCTCCTGACCGACGCCGACGCCGAAGAACGCCGCCTGCTCGGCGCCTTCGCCTATAACCAGAACCTCGCCATCGTGCATTCTGACATGGGGCCCCTGCCCCGTTCG
>JBIKIO010000040.1:0-11282 GCA_044361555.1 Opitutales bacterium | reverse complement strand
GCACGCCGACACCACGCTGCGCCTCCTGACCGACGCCGACGCCGAAGAACGCCGCCTGCTCGGCGCCTTCGCCTATAACCAGAACCTCGCCATCGTGCATTCTGACATGGGGCCCCTGCCCCGTTCGACCAAGGCGCGCTCGTCCTGGAACTACCGCACCTGGGCCAAGGACGGCGGTCTGGTGACGTCGACGCATTACTGGATGAACTCCCTGCAAGGGCTTACGGACAAGGGCGACTTCGTCGTGACCATCAACCACCCCGAACAGGTCGATCCGGCGAAGGTCATCGTCACCATCCCGACCGAGCATCCGCTGTTCTCGCTCGAAGCCGTAGCCGCCCAGGCCGAGATCCCCGCGCTCAACGCCCGGGCCGGCGCGCGCGTTCATTTCGCCGGCGCCTGGCAGCGTTACGGCTTCCATGAAGACGGCTTCTGGTCGGCGCACCGCCTCTGCTCGCAGCTCCTCGGCCGCGACGCCTGGGCCGCCTGATCAGAAGGCCAGCTTCTGCGCCTGCCGCTCGAAGCCTTCGGCCTCGAACAAAGGTTCCGGCTGCATCTTCACGAGATCGGCCACGTAGCGGTCGGGCACGCGCTCGAGGCGCGTGTTGTAGAACGTCGCGATGTTCGCGTGATAGGCGCGCGCGAGCGCGATCCGGTCCTCGGTCTCGACGAGGTTGCGGCTGAGTTCGGCGAAGACCTGCTGGCCCTTGAGCTCCGGATACTGCTCCGCGACCGCAAGGAGGGTCGGCGCGAGCGCGACCGGGCGGCCGCCGCCAGCCTGCGCGCGGAGGGCGGCGACGAGCGTCTGCACGGACGCCTCGTGCGCCCGGAAACCCTGCACACAGGTGACCAGCGGCGGGATCAGGTCCGCGCGGCGCTTGAGTTGGACGTCGATGAGCGAAGAGGCCTGGCGGACGCGGTTGCGCAGGCCCGTGATGCTGTTGAAGACCATCCAGACCCAGCCCGCGCCGGCGGCGAACGAGTAAAGCAGGACACCGACGAGCAGCCCGAACGGCGCGATATCCGACCGGGCGCCGGCCATGAGCACCGTGCCGAAGCCGCCGGCGAGGGCGGCGCCAAGGATGTTCCACACGATGAACGACGTGGCCTTGCCGTCGCTGATGTCCTGCGCCTTGCGCGGCGTGATGATGAACATCTCCGCCTTGTCCTCGTGCTTGATCTGCGCGGCGACGATGTCCGGCCGCTCGCTGGCGCGACCGCGGACGAACAGCGGCGTGCCGACGACCAGCCCGGATTCGGTGAAGCTCCGTTCGCCGGTCGAACCTTCGACGGCGTCTGACGGGCCTTTGTCGTAATACAGCGGATCGCTTTCGTCGACATGCTGGTCGAAGATCGTGAGGGTATCCAAGTCGGCGCCCTCGGGATTGACCCACACGTAGCCGGTCTCGTCCTGGATGTAGAAACCGCCCGTCTCACCGCCCGAGGCGACGGTGTCACTGCCGGTATCGATCACCGTACGGGTGCGCGTGCGGCCCTTGTCGTCGGTGTAGGTCTCGGTACGCCGACGCCGCCAATGCTCGCTGACGGACCAGCTGTAGAGCACGCACGGTTTCTCCGCCAGGTAGCTGATGAACGGATCACGGCGGACGCACACGCCCTCGAGCTCGACCTCGCCGACGAAGACCCCGAGGGCCTTCGAGACCGGGGTGTCGTCGAGGAGGCGACGTTTCCGGCCGGCGTTCAGGGCCAGCAACAAGCAGCCCGCGGAACCCGCCAAGGTCAGTAATCCAGCGCCTGCGAGGTTATCGGCCACGGAGTCCGTTATGCCCACGTCCTTCGGTTTAGCAAGGTTTCGAGGCGGGGACGCTTGCACCCGACCGGGTTACATCCACCCTGCGGTCAGATGCCCCGACTGTACGACGCGGAAGTGATGCACGCCCGGCTCTGGCCGAAGCGGCACGACTTCACGCACGCCGCTTTCGCCTGCGCGGTCGAAGCGGAGAAGGTCGACGCCACACGCGGCGGCCGCTTCATGCTGGGTCGCGGCGCCTCGCCTTATCGCTACCGCGACGCGGACTTCCTGCCCGCCGGAGAGGTCTTCCAACCCGAAGGCACCCCGCAGTCCTTTGAGGGTGCCACCCTCGCAGCCCGCTTCCGTGCCTTCGCCGCCGCGCACGGCGAGGTGCTCCCCGCACACGCCGCGATCACGCTCGTGGCGATGCCGCGGGCTTTCGGGAAGTCCTACAATCCTGCCGTCTTCCTGATGGCGACCGTCGACGGCAAGCTCACGTGCGGTATCGCCGAAGTCCACAACACCTTCGGCGAGCGCAAGGCCTGGTTCCTCGGCCGGGACTGCCTGCGGAGTGATTACGACGGCGACGCCTATCTCCAGCTGCGCACGCCTAAGCGTTTCTACGTCTCGCCGTTCTCGGCCTTGGATACCGAATTCGAGTTCACGCTCCGCCTGCCCGACACGCGCCTGGCCGTCACGGTCGACCATTACGAGGGTGGCCGCAAGACACTGACCAGCGCCTGGACCGGTCGGCAGGTCCCGTTGACGGACGCGCGCCTGCTGTGGCTGACCGTGAAGTCGCCGCTGCTGATCCTGAAGGTCGTCGCATTGATCCACCTGCACGCCGCCTGGCTGTGGCTGGTGAAAAAACTTCCTTTCCGCCGGAAGGGAGACGACATTCCCCTGCAGCGTAACCTACGGCACCCCACCCCTGAACTGACCGGCCGACATGACTAACCCCTCCCCCGCCGCCGGCTCCCTCGCCCGCCGCCTCGTCCTCCCCGAGCTCGCGAAGCTCACCAAAGGATGCCTGGTCCTCCGCCTGCCCGAAGGCACGGAGCTCGTGCTCGGCGATCCCCGCGCGACGGGCGGAGCGCGCATGGAGGTGAAGGACGAGAACGCCTTCCGCCGCATCATGCTCGCGGCCGACATCGGCCTCACCGAAGGCTACATGGAAGGCGAGTGGGACTCCCCTGACCTCAACGCGCTCATCGGCTTCTTCATCGAGAACATCGACCAGACGCCGGGCATGTCCGGCTCGGCCCGCAAGGCCATCGGCGTGGGGCTGTTCCGCATCGCCGACCGGATCGGCCATCTCCTCCGTCCGAACGACAAGCAGATGGTGCGCCGCAATATCTCGGAGCATTACGACGTCTCGAACGACTTCTTCCGCCTCTTCCTCGACCCGTCGATGATGTATTCGTCGGCCCGCTGGGAAGGCACGGACTCCCTCGAACAGGCGCAGACCAACAAGAACGATTCCCTCTGCCGTTTCCTGCAGCTCAAGCCGACGGATCATGTCATCGAGATCGGCACCGGCTGGGGCGGCTGGGCCCTGCACGCCGTGAAGAAATACGGCTGCCGCGTCACCTCGCTCACCATCTCGCAGGCGCAGCACGATCTCGCCGTGGAGCGCGTCAAGGCCGCCGGCCTCTCGGACCGTATCACCGTGAAGCTCGAGGATTTCCGCGACCACCAAGGTACATACGACAAGTGCGTCTCGATTGAGATGATGGAAGCCCTCGGCCATAAGTATCTGCCGGCCTTCTGCGCCTCGATCGGCCGCCTGCTCAAGCGCGACGGCATCGCCGCCTTCCAATACATCACCTGCCCCGACAGCCGCTACGCGCAGTTCCGCGACGGCGTTGACTTCATCCAGAAGCACATCTTCCCGGGCTCGCTCCTGCTTTCGATCAACCGCGTCGGTGAACTCATGACCAAGGAGAGCGGCTTCCAGCTGGACCGTCTCGAAGAGTTCGGACCCGACTACGCCCGGACGCTAGACGCCTGGTGCCAGGCCTTCGAAGCGAACCTGGACAAGGTGCGCGGGATGGGCTTCGACGAACGCTTCATCCGCAAGTGGCGCCTCTATTTCCGTTACTGCCAGGCCGCCTTCGCGCATCGCAACATCGGCGTCGTCCAGGCCGTCTACGTCCGCCCGAACCGGAAGGGCTGAGCGCGACGCGACGCAACGCGTCGCGAGGGGACACGTGGGCAAGGTGACACGTGGACAAGATTAGAGGCATCAATCAAAGGGAAACCGGATGATGTGCTGGGTGGTATAACTTCGGGTCTCAGGTCTCGGCTACGGGTTCAGGAACGGGCGCAGGTGCGGGTGCGGGAATCAGGCCCGGGACCTGTACCCGAACCTGAACACCTGAACTTGATACCTGGCGGCTGAGACCTGGGACCCGAGAATGATTTCATGCCCGTAGCATCCTTCCCGGTTTCCGGTCTCCCTTTGAGTTCGTGTGCCTGCCTTGGGTAGGGACGAGATTGCCATCACGTCCGTTCGCGGACGGATATCTGATTTCAACGAGCCCGGCCAAGACCCTACGACTCCCCGACCCCGGTTCCGAACGGCGGCGATGGCAATCGCCGCCCTACCCAAGGCAACTAGGTCAGCACACCGTGCTGACCCTACCTCGAGACAGCTATGTCGTGACGCGGTCCCGACCCCACCCTCATTCCACGGTTTGCCTTCCCCCGCATTCCGCCCACCTTTCCCTTATTCATCCTACCCCGACCCCTGCCCCTACCCCTTATTGCATCATGACCTCCCGACGCGCCATTGCCCTCTACTTCATCCTCGTGCTCGTCGCCATGACCTGGGTGTCGTGGTACGCTTGCACGGCCCCGTCGATCACCTCGCTGGCGCAGTATAAAGATGCGGTCGCCGCCAAGGAAGGGCTCAACGTCCTTCATGGCTACATCACCGTCTGCTCCGAGCCGTGGGGCCTCGCCACGATGTTCGACGCCTACTTCGGCTTCCTCGCCTTCTGGCTCTACACTGCCTGGCGCGAACGCACCGTCGGCGCCCGCCTCGGCTGGCTGGTCGCCCTGCTGCTCCTCGGAAACTTCGCCATCGCCGCCTACGCCCTCCTCTGCCTGAAGCAGTCCGGCGACGAGACCGATCTCGGTAAGGTGTTCTTCACCCGTAAGGCGGCCTGAATGGGAAGGGTCGGCGATTGGCTACGACGCAAGGTGCGCGACCCGCTCCTCGCGGAATTGCGCCAAGGTGCCACGCCGGAAGCCGTGTCGGCCGCCGTCACGGTCAGCCTCGCCATCGCGATTAATCCGTTCATCGGGACGACCACCCTCGGCTGCGTGGTCGCCGGGCGCGCCTTCCGCCTCAACCACGTGGTGATGCAGATCATCAACCACGCCGCCTTCCCCTTGCAGATCCTGCTTATCGTACCGTTCGTCCGCCTCGGCGAGACGCTCTCGGGGGCGCGGCACTTCGCCCTCACCCCGGAGGCGATCATCGGCGAGTTCAACCGTTCCATCCCTGATTTCCTAGAGAAGTTCTGGCTGACCGGCCTGCATGGTTTCATCGGCTGGGTCGTGACGGTCCCGCTCGCCTGTTGGCTCCTTCATCTCATCCTCAGCCGAGTCTTCCGCCGCTTCGTCCCCACCCCCGTTTCCAAATGAATCCCCTCCTCGAACTCGGTTTCGAATTCCTCGTCCTCTTAGGCGAAGCCTGCGTCTTCTTCGGCCTCTGCTGGCTCGTCGCCAAGAAGATCGACAACTGGTCGATCGTGGATGTCGCCTGGTCCTACGGCTTCGCGCTCGTCGGCCTGAAGATGATCTTAGCGCACTTCTTCCTCGCGCCCATGGGCGGACAAGGACTCCTCATGGCGACCGCCACCGTGGCATGGAGCCTACGCCTCGGGACTCACCTCGCCGTGCGCGTGCTCGGGCATCTCGGACAAGAGGACGGGAGATACCTGAAGATGCGGGCCGAGCACGGCGAGCGCATGCCGGCGCAGATGGTCTATTTCTATTTCATCCAGGCCGTCGTGCTCACGATCCTCTGCCTCCCGCTGCTCTCTTCCAATCCCACGGGCGCCTCCGGACCAGCTCAGACCATCCACTGGGTCGGCCTCAGCGTGGTGGGACTCGCGCTGCTCATCGAGGGCATCGCCGACGCCCAGCTCGCTGCCTTCAAGAAGGACCCTGCGAACCGGGGTAAAGTCTGCGAACGCGGCCTGTGGGCCTGGAGCCGCCACCCCAACTACTTCGGCGAGTGGCTGGTCTGGGTCGGCTTCTTCCTGATGAGCTATAACAGCGCCTACCGGGGCATCCCCGGCCTGCTCTGCGTCGGGGTCATCTACTATTTCCTCACCCGCGTGACCGGAGTACCTCTGACCGAACAGCACCTGCTGGCCTCCAAGGGCGAGGCTTACGCCGACTACCAGCGACGCGTGCCGGCCTTCTGGCCCCGTCCGCCGCGCGGCTGATTTTTCCTCGGCGACGGATTGCCAGCGGCTGGGAGGGCGTACAATTTGCCCCCATGCCGCTGCTCGACAAGCTCATCGAAAAAGACGTCCTCCCCGACGGAGCAATCCGCTGGGGTATCCGTCGCCTGCTCAAGCAGCGTCTCGTCGACGAGCGCCCCGCGTCCGCCGCCGAGCGCTTCGCCAAGGTCGAAGCCTTCGCCGCCGAGCTCCGCACCCTCCCCGTGGCGATCGAGACCAAGGCCGCGAACGAGCAGCATTACGAAGTCCCCGCGGAATTCTATAAGCTCTGCCTCGGGCCGCGCCTGAAATACTCCTCCTGCTTCTACGAGTCCGGTGCCGAGACCATCGGACAAGCCGAGGAGACCATGCTGACGCGCACCTGCGCCCGCGCGGAGCTGCAGGACGGCATGGAGATTCTCGAGCTCGGCTGCGGCTGGGGCTCGCTCACCCTCTGGATGGCCGAGAAATACCCGAACGCCCGCATCACCGGCGTCTCGAACTCGGCATCGCAGCGCGCCCACATCGAAGGCGAGTGCGCCAAGCGCGGCTTCAAGCACGTCCGCATCATCACCTGCGACATGAACGTCTTCGCCGCCGAGGCCTCGCGCTTCGACCGCGTGGTCTCCGTCGAGATGTTCGAGCATATGAAAAACTGGGCCGAGCTCATGCGCCGCATCGCCGGCTGGCTCAAACCGGGCGGCAAACTCTTCTTCCACGTCTTCACCCACAAGGACGTCGCCTACCACTTCGCCGCCAAGGACGCCACCGACTGGATGTCGCGCCACTTCTTCACCGGTGGCATCATGCCGTCGAACTGCCTCGCGAGCCGCTTCCAGGAAGACCTCAAGCTCGAGACCCAGTGGGAGGTCGAAGGCCGCCACTATGGCCAGACCTCCGAGCATTGGCTCGAGAACACCGACCGCCACCGCGAGGAGATCCTGCGGATCTTCGCCCAGACCTACGGCCCGGACCGGGCCAAGGCCTGGCTCGCCAACTGGCGCGTGTTCTTCATGGCTTGCGCCGAGCTGTGGAACTACCAAGGCGGCACGGAGTGGATGGTCTGCCATTACCGCTTCGCCAAGCGCGCCGGGTAAGTCCGCGTTTGCCACCGGCCGCGGTCCGCGTTTGCTCGGCGTCATGCAGAGCTACGAAGAGAACGGCGTGCCGATGGAACGATGGAAGGTCGGCGCGTCGACCTACGAGACCTGCCTGACCCGCGGCGCCCGGCTGCTGCGCTGGAAACTCGACGTCCCGACGGGCCATCGCGAGATCCTCTTCTGGCCCGAAGGCGCGCCGATGGACCTCGACAAGATCGGCCCCGTGCGCGGCGGCAACCCGATCCTCTTCCCGTTCATGGGGCGCAACTACGCCGACGGCGAGAAGTTCGCCTGGAAGGCCGCCGACGGCGTCAAACGCCCGATGCCGCAGCACGGCTTCGCCCGCGACTCGGCTTTCGAGATCGTCGAAAGCGGCCCCAAGCACGCGGTGGTCCGGATGCTCCAGGACGAGCGAGGCCGCGGCTGCTATCCCTTCGCCTACGACTTCCGGATCCGCTTCGATTTCCTCGAGCTCTTCCTGCGCATCACGTTCGAGTTCGAGAACCGCGACAGCCACCCGCTGCCCTGGTGCGCCGGCCATCATTTCTATTTCACGTTGCCGTGGCACCCGGGACTCAGCCGCCGTGATTACGTCGTAAAGATCCCGTCGAAGAAGCAGTGGCGGCATGCGGCGGACGGTAAGCTCGTGCCCTTCGCCGAACTCAAAGGCCAGGACGCGATCGGCTTCGACAGCCCACATCTCTCGGACTGCATCTTCACGAACCTCAAGTCGGCCACGCTGAGCTTCGGACCGAAGTCCGGCGAAGAAGACATCTCGATCAAGGTCGGCGAAGAAGCCATCCCGGGCTCATGGGCAAGCGTCGTCACCTGGACGCCCGACCCGGAGGCGCCGTATTACTGCGTCGAGCCGTGGATGGGCCCGCCCAACAGCCCCGAACATAAGAACGGGCTCCGTTTTGCGGAGCCCGGTCAGGTCGACACCTTCGTCACCGAGGTGTCGTTGATGTAAGCCTCGCGGCTTACTTGCTGCTGCTACCGTTGAGGGGCAACTTGCCCTTGGACTTCGTCGGGGCCTTCTTGGCGGCCGGGGCCGGAGCGGGCTCGACGACCGGAGAAATGACCTGGGTCAGACCAGAGGCGGGGACGAGGTTGGCATCGCCAGCACCATCGGTGACCGGAGACGGACCCTTTTCAGGACCCATGCAACCAACGAGGACGGCGGAAAGGAGGGAGAGAACGAACAGATTGCGTACCATGGCAGTGAGGTTAGGTTGCGGGGACTCTACCTCGCATGGCTCACCGCACAAGCGCAGATTCTGCCCCCCTCACCCTCTTCGTCTGCACGGGTAATTTCTACCGTAGCCGCCATGCGGAAGCCCTTTTCAACTGGCATGCGACCCGGGCAGGCCACCCCGCCCGGGCTTTTTCGCGCGGCTTACTGACCTCCTTGGTGGCCGATGAGCCCACGTTGCTGTCCCGGGACACCGAACGCCGCCTGCGGGAGCTGGGCATCCCCCTCGACCTGACCGGCTCCGCACCCACCCAACTCCGCCGGGAAGACCTGGAGCGGGCCCACCGGACCATCGCGCTGAAGAAAGACGAGCACCACGCGATGATGCTCCAATCCCACCCGGAGTGGGCGGACCGGATCGAGTATTGGTCCGTGCATGACATCGACTGCGCCCATCCGGACCAAGCGCTGCCTCAGATCGAGGAGCAGGTCCTCGAGCTGATGCGCACGCTGCGGAGCTGATCCGCGCAGGCCTTAGGCGGCCGAACCGGCGCCAGCCCGGCGCAGCGTTTCCAGATGCGAAGCGGCCTGATTGAGCAAGCCACGCAGTTCGACCATGGTCTCCTGAGCGACGTCGGCCTTGGAGGCTGCAGCTTCCTTGAGGGATTCCGCACGCAGGGCGAGTTCCTTGGCGAGCTCGTGGGCCGACGCGATGGTCTTGGCCTTGAGTTCGCGGGTACGGAGGTCGAGGCGGGCGGCAAGCGAGTCGATGTCGCGACCGAGCGTGCGGCTCTGTTCCTTGAGCTCGGCGGCCATGATGCGGGAGTCAGGCACGCGGCGGAGGTCTTGGGTCAGGCCGACCTTGGAAAGCGTCCAGATGATCCACTTGGTCGGATCGAACTGCCAGGGCTTCACGCCGTTACGGTAGTCGTGCTGGAACTCGTGGTGATAGTTATGGTAGCCCTCGCCGAAGGTCAGGAGCGCGACGACGCCGCTATCGCGGGCGCTATGGTCGGTCGAGTAAGGACGACGGCCGATCATGTGACAGAGGGAGTTGATGCAGAAGGTGCCCTGCTGGACGACGACCGTACGGAGGAGGCCGGCGATGAGGAAGGCGGCGAGGGCGGTCATGCCCGGGTTGGCGTAGCCCATGAGGGAGGCGTAGCCATAACCGAGAGCGGCCGGCATCACGAAGCCCACGAAGGCCCCGATCCACTGGACGTAACGGTGCTGCCACATGACGAGGGGGTCGGCTTCGAGGTCCTTGACGTTGGTGACGGGCGGCTTCGGCTTGAGGCGGAAGAGGAGCCAGCCGATATGAGCATAGAAGAAGCCCTTGGAGATATCGTAGGGATCTTCGTCTTCATCCACGTGCTTGTGGTGAATCCGGTGGTCGGCGGACCAATCCAGGGCCGAATTCTCGAAGGAAGCGGCGCCGAACAGGAGCACGAAGAGCTTCACGGGCCACTTGGCCTTGAAGGAAATGTGGGAGAAGAGGCGGTGGTAGCCCAGGGTGATGCCGAAGCCGGTCGCGTAGTAATAGAACACGAACATGGCCCAGATGAAACCCCAGCCATGGACCTTGTTGGCGGCGTCAGCCGGGAGGTTGAACTGGGTCCAGAGGAACCAGGGGACCACGGTCAGCGAGAGAAGGGCCGTCCCGATCAAGAAGGTGGAGGTCACCCATTCGATGCGGTAGATAGGGAAGTTTTTGAACTTCATAGAAGGGCTAAAATTACCCCAACCCCCCACTGAGGCGAGAGCAATCAACCGCCCTAAAACGCCTAAAAAGCGGTTCTAAATTCGCTTTTTAAAGAACCTCATTCCGGCGAAAGCCGCCGGACCGAAACGCTTAGTCGCGACGACGACGACCGATCGAATTCTTCACCGGGATGATGCGCACGGGCTCGCGCGTCTTGATCCAAAGATCGCTCTCCTTGTAAAGCTTGCTGGAAATACTCTGCACGGCGTCGCCGAACGATTCCACCGGTAAGCGCTGGCCCTTCGGCGACTCATTGAAAGCCTTGGCGACATCGACGATCTTGGCGGCGACTTCCTTAGGGTCGTCATCCTCGAGCAGCTGGACGACCCAGCCGGTGAGGTCCTTGGGCAGGCCCTCCTCGGGCTCGCTGACCAGGACGAGCATCTGCTTCTTGGCCGGCTTCTCGCGCTCGACGGCCTCTTCGGCGACGGCGTCGCGGATCTGGTTGAGGATCTCGGCGGCGACGCGCACGTCGACTCCGCTCTCCTTGAGGATCTTCTGGACGACTTCGATATCTACCTTGGCCATAGGCCCCCAAGAGACTCCAAGCGTCCGACCGAGGGAAGCCGGAGTTATTCCCAGCACGTCTGGAGGCCGCCAATCAAAGGGAAACCGGAGACCGGATGATTGGCTGGGGGGCATATCATCGGGTGCCGGGTGACAGCCACGGAGACCAGCAGTTCGGGATCCGGCCGCTCGGGAGCCAGCCGCGGGAACCCGAAGCCGATGGCCGATAGCTGCAAGGCCGACCCCTGAGGGGCCGATGCCCTGGGGGCTGTCACCCGTCACCTAGTGCTATCAAGAAACGCCTGCATCCTTCCCGGTCTCCGGTCTCCCTTTGAGCCCTGTATCGACCTACCCCTACCCCTACCCCTACCCCTCTGGTCTCTGTTGCTCCCGCCCCTCCTTTCCCTCTTAACCCCCGTCGTGCCGGAACACACCAAAGTCATGGGCAAGGACTGGGCCGAAGCCCGGCGCGACGCCAGTGTCGCCCGACTGCGGGCGACCCTGGCCACGG
>JBIKIO010000115.1:0-4956 GCA_044361555.1 Opitutales bacterium | reverse complement strand
ATGGTCGAACTCGTCGGCATCGGCAGCGCCCTGCCCGCCGTCGGTTCCAAGCCGAGCGGCCTGGTGAGCCTGCCGAAGGTCACGCTGCCAGATGACGAAACTTTCGGACGCTACGCCTACTGGATCGGCGACGAGGGTGTCAAAGCCCGCATCAATCTGGCGGACGGTCGTTCCGCGGTGGCGAGCGCGGCGGACCGGCTCATCGCGCAGCGCAGCCCGGTCGTCGCCGGCCTGAACGGGCTCAAGGGATTGGACACGCTGACGAAACCCGAACAACTCGGCTACATCGACACCACGCGTCAGCTGCCTTTGCTCTCCGACTTCAACAGCGGCGCCGCCAGCGACCCCGACGCGCTCGCCTCGCCCGAGAAGGCCTACTTCCACGACCTGAGCTTCGTCTCCGCCGGCGTCATCGCCGACTCCTTCCACGGCGGCCTGCGCCGCGACCTCTCGCGGGCCTTCGAACTTTCGGACGAAGCCTTCGCCAGCACCGAGTTCGGCGAAGGCCGTAACGCGACCGGAGGCAGCGCGCCAGACGGCGCAGCCGGCACGCATACCGAAAACGGTTTCGGAGGGCGCACCCGGACCAAGGGGACCGACGATCCGCTCATGATGGCGATCGTGACGGGACCTAACGGCAACAGCAGCTCCGGAGGGGGTAACAGCGCTGCCGCCGTGGCCGCTCCGGTCTTCAGTCGGACGACGTCCGCCGGCCAGGTCCGCGGGCCGGCTTGGTGGGCGTTGCGCGACTATCATCGCCTGTACCAGCAGCTCGGCTGGAGCGCCGGAGCCATCGGTGCCCGCGGAACCGGCGCCGTCCCTGAACTCCGGGCCCGGACCTTCTGGCCGAACGCCGCCGTCGCCCGGCCGTCTGGCAACCCGGAGGACAGTGGCCTGACAAACAATGGAATCCGCAACCGAGCCTACAGCTACTCCGACATCTACGACGGCAATATTTCGTCGACGCTGAACCCGAACGCCGCGGACTTCCTCAACGGAGACAAAGGCCGGCTGGTCACCCGCCCGCTTCACGTCGCCGCCACTCCCTACGTCCAGAGAGTCTCCCTGGCCTTCAGTTTCAGCAAATCGTCCGAAGAAACCGTGGTCATGCCGCCAAGGCCTTACCGCGGCCCGCCGGTCGTCTGGAGCAAATACTACATCTACCTGAACATCACTCCGGTGGTGGTGGTCCATAATCCCTACAACGTCCGGATGCTTTGGCAGCCGACCAGTTCCTCATCCGGTGCCTCGACCGCCTACCCAGCGGTGGTGTCCCTCTCAGACCTGGAAGACTGGTCATTACGGATGCGTCAGGGCGGCCAACTTCACTCGGTAGCACTCACCACCCTACTGCGGAACAACGGACACATCGCCGAATCCGATGACGTCCTGAGACTATACCTCGGAGGAGACAGCGCCAATACTTCCATCAGCTTGGAGCCTGGCGAGATGCGGGTCTTCTCCTGCCAGCCGATCGTCGGCAACCTCGCCGGCATCACGCCATGGACCCAGACAGCCGCGACTGTCAACCAATACACGGCCGGACGAGCCATGGAGATTGGCGAAATCGTCCAGCGGGCAGGCGGGAGCTACGACTCGGGCATCAATGAAGAAGAAGCGTTCACCGGCGAAATCTTCGCCGGACCTTCCATGCGGATGAGACACGCGCTGGACTGCTGGCCCGGCGACCGTCTCTTGATGGACCGAAACGGGTCCAACTCGGCCAACGATAAATTAAACTTCTTCCGCAACAGCAGCGAGCACACCGAACTGGTCTTCAACGAGCTCAACCTCTCCGGAGGCCGCTATTTCGCGAACGGCGTAAAAGACATAAATTTCAAATACGCCGACGAACAATTCACCAGCACCGGCCCCACCCAGGAGCCCACGCCTTTCGCGGTGATCGACATCGCCGCCAAGACCGCGAAGACGGACCGCGCGCCCTTTCCTCTTTTCACCCATTCCAATCCGATGGCGGGAAGCCTGCGGGCCAGCGGCGCGGGTCGAACCGCCACAGGAACCGAGAAAGGAACCCGCGGATCGCCCGCCAGCTATGGCGTCGAAGTCCGCTCAGCCGGCAGCTGGGGTTCGATCATCCAACAGCCTGACCCGCAACGGGCCTTCGGCGGCTACGCGTACGAGCCTGTGAACGGAAATTACAACGAACGCGTCATCCTCACCGAGATTCCGCTTGTCCAGCCCACCTCGCTGGCCCAATACGCGCATGCCAACTTCGGAGTCCGCGACCAGCAACCCCTGCTCTCCGTCGGCAACAGCTTCGCCAGCCCGCTCGTCGACGCCACCAAGGTGCTGCAGGACAACGGCGCCAACTGGACCGAGTTCGATCAGACCTATCTCCTCAACGCCGCCCTCTGGGACGGCTTCTTCCTCTCGAGCCTGGCGCCCTGGATGAAGACCTCCGGCACCAGCCCCACCTTGCCCGAGCACCCGAACTACCGGATGACGAACGGCGCCAGCGGCCCGGCACCCGATACCTCCAACGTAGCCAAGCCTCTCTTACAGGTGATCGAGGACTTCGTGCTCAACGGGACGCCGCTTGATAATCCCCGCTTCTCGGTCGAACGCTCCGGCGCCCCTGACGAGACGATCATCGAGGCCCTGAACGATTACCGCCGCTCGGCCTCCGTGCTCCTCAACCAAGGAGCCTTCAACGTGAACTCCACTTCCGTCGAGGCCTGGAAGGCCTTCCTCGGCAACGCCAAGCTGCAGGCACAACAGAAGGATAACGCCCGTTTCATCCGCGCCGTGACCCGACAGGACTCCGTCCCGGCCGCCGGCAACGCCGCGGACCCACGCAACTGGGACGGATTCGCGAACCTAAGCGACGGACAGATCGAGAAACTCGCGAAGGCCATCATCGCCGAGAACAAGGAACGCTTCGGCATCAGTGTCCGCGGCGAACGCGACCAGACGACCACGCCCGGCGCGCGTCGCTTCGGCGGTCACGACCAGACGGCCACGCCCTATCTCGGCCTCTCCGAATTCATCAACCGATTCCTCTGCCCGCAGACCTGGGCCAACCGCTGCGGCGCCCTGCAGGCCGCCATCTTCCGGGCGGACGCCGACGAAGCCGCGGGCCTGAGCGACCGGCTCTACGGAGGCCTCAGCGCCCTCCGACTCAACGCAACCAGCCTCACCAACACGCAAACCCCTTGGATCCGTCACCCCGAGAACATCGAAGTAGGCAACGGCGGTCGCGTCCATACGGCTCTCAGCGCACCCGGCAACCTGCTCCAATCCGACCTCCTTCAGTCCCTCGGCTCCGCGTTAGCCACGCGCTCCGACACCTTCACGCTGCGTTGCTTCGGCGAAGCCATCCTCACCACCGGCGAGACCGGCGTGGCCTGGATGGAAGTCGTGGTCCAGCGTACGCCTGAATTCATCGACCGAACGGACCCCGCCGAGACCGGCAGCAGCGCGCCCAAGCCGCTCGGCTTCGGCGCGCCGACTTCCACCGACGCGGCGACCAATCGCAACCTGTCGGCGATCAACCACATCCTCGGCCGGCGCTTCAAGGTCACCTCCATGCGCTGGCTCAAAGCCGATGAGATCTAAGATCGTCGGACTCCTACTGCTCGCGGCCCTGGGCGGCGTGACCGTGCAAGGCGCCGAACCTGCCCCACAAAGAGTCCAGCTGCGCTTCGTCTCTCTCCACGAGCCGATCATCGGAGCCGGCCTCGCTGAGACTGCGGGCCAAGCCACCCCGTTGATCATCCCCTCCGACTCCCTCAGCCCCGCGGTGACTCACTCCACCGGCAGATTGCGACTGGTCTCGACGCAAGTCGCCCCGCAGCCGACCAAAGCGGCCGGCCCGATCCGACCGGAGGACATCCCTCCGCAGACCCCGGGATTTCGGAAGAAGCGGATCGTCGAGACAATCAGCAAGGTCAAAGCCGGCACCCGAGAGTTAGGCTGGATCGACCTGCCGACCGGCGATCAGCAGCGCTACATCATCCTCGTCCACCCCGGCAAAGGCAGCGGCCTGACCGCGATCCCCGATCGCCTTGGCTCCTTCCCCCCCAGCAGCGATCGATACGTCAATCTCACGGCCGCCTCGGTGATCATCGACATCCCCGCCGGCCGGCAGACCTTGCCGCCCAACGGCAGCATCGTATTACGGCCAGGGGCGGCTCACTCACGTCAGTATCAGCTTCGACTCCTGACGAAGACCGACGGCGAGGAGAAACTCCTCTTCTCCGCCTTCACGGCCCAGGATGACGGGCGACGTAATCTGCGTATCTTCATCCCGGGCGGCCCCCAGGGAGAAGGCATCATACTGAAGTCGATCTCGGACGGCCTGGCCGCCGAGGATAATTACCGCTAAGCGGACGAGCAGCCATAAGCCGCCATTTAGGACGGCTGACATGGCAAATCAGGATTAACGCCTGAGGCGTATCACCCATGGGGGCTTGCCGAAAGACTTCACCGGCGTATCCTCAGAGGAGTGAAAGGCGCGCCGGCCAGACCCATCCTCCCCGCTCAGCGAGCAGGCTTCAGCCTGATCCTGGCGTTGGTGGTGATGTCATTCATGATCCTGCTGCTGTTCTCACTGGCGTCATTCATCACGATCGAATCAAGGATCGCCACGCACCAACAGAACCAACTGCGTGCCCGGCTCAACGCCGTGGTCTCCCTGAGGCTCGCGCTGGGACATCTCCAACAGGAAGCCGGGCCCGACCGACGGACCACCGCTCGTGCGGACATCATCGCGAATACCACTCAGCCCGGCTGGAACTGGCAGACCCTCCGCAACCCTTTGTGGACCGGCGTCTGGCGCACCGACCTTCAACTCCAACCACCGGCCTGGTTGATCAGCGGACGCCACGATGAGATTCCCGGCAGTCAATCCGTGAACCTCCAAGGGCAGAGCGACTTTTATCTGTCGCAGTGGGTGCCGTGGCAGATGGACTACGCCTACAAGGAAAACCAGGGTAT
>JBIKIO010000114.1:0-4976 GCA_044361555.1 Opitutales bacterium | reverse complement strand
GCGCGGGGTCATGCGGACGAGTCTGGCCCGGCCGGACCGACGGGCAAGCCCTGCCTTAGGCTTCGCGCGCCAGCGGCCGACGTCGCGCCACGCCGCGGATGATGTTTCCGAGCAGGTGACGGAACTTCGGAAGAGGCCACGGATGCGGGACCGGCGCGACGGGCGGACGCGAAAGCAGCGCGCGCATGCGCTCCGTGGCGGCGTCAGGATGATGGTCCGCAAGGGCGCGCGCACGACCGCGCTCTGCCACCTGGCGGGCGAAGACGGGATCGGCCAGCAAAGGGCGCAGCACTTCCAGCACCGGTCGGCGCGCCTGGCCGGGGACGAGTTCGCCGAATCCTTCCACGCCCGGCTCGCCGAAGCAGCCCGGCGTAAGGCACTCCAGTTCGTAGACAAGCGCCAGCACCGAAGGAGCGCCGTGCATGGCGGCTTCGCTCGCCGCCGTGCCCATGCCGATGAAGGCCGCGGCGTCGCGATAAAGCACCGGCAACGCGGCGGGCGGCAAGGTCCCGATGAAATCGACATGCGGAGACACGCCGAGACGTTCCGCCAAGGCCTCGGTGGCGGGACGATCGGGCCCGTCGCCGACGATCTTGAGGCGAAGTCCGGGATGCTCCGCCCGCAAGGCCGCGAACGCGACGACGAGCCCGCGGACATATCCCTTCATGATGCCGTCGATGCGGGCGACCGTCAGCAGATAGGGCGGACCATCCTCACGGGCGGAAGTCGCCGTCTCCGCGAGCGGGACGATCACCGGCTCGATATGGGCCTCGAGCGATGGCAGGCCAGCGAGCCGGGCCGCGTCGTCGACGCACGGACGGTTCACCGACAACACGCGTCCTTGGGCCGCAAGGGTACGTAGGACGCCGTTCTCCTTGCGTCCTTTGAGCGCCTGCAAGGCTCGCCTAGGATCGGGCCATAAGTCTCCCCAGCCAGGCCAGCCGCGGCTAAGCACCGTCCCGGGTCGGATGATCAGCAGCGAGTAGTCGGTCTCCGGTAGACGAGCGGCGAGCAAGCTGGCGAAATAGCTGTCCGGCAGTCCGGTGACCTCGACATGCGAAGGTTCTGGACCGAGCAAGGCCACGAGGTCATCCGCCACCGCGTCGGCCATGCCCGGGGTGAAGGCCGGTCGGTTGATGAGGGCGGCGTCGACGTGGATTAGCCTAGCCACCTTACGGTATTCGGCGTCCATCGGACCCGGCGAGGTGATAATGACCGGCTTAAGCCCGAGGCGGACGGCGCACTCAGCCCGGCGGAGGCATAAGTATTCGCCGCCGCCGACGTGGTTGCCGCTGTAGATGAAGATCGGACGGCGGAGCGGACGGAGGGCGGACATGCGAACGGCGGGTCTCCTCATGCCTAAGCCCGGCTCGTCCGCTGGCAAGACCGCCTGTGAGCAAGTCCGCGGATAACCCGCCGGATTATGCCCTTCCCCTGCCCTCCGACGGCTCCCTATTATCACCGTCCCGCATGGCCGACCCGGAAACCATCAGCCGAGACTTCGTGCACCTCCACGTGCATACGGACTACAGCATGCTCGACGGCTGCAGCCGCATCGACCGCCTTATGGAGCGCGCCTGCGACATGAACATGCGCGCGGTGGCGATCACCGACCACGGCAACCTCTTCGGGCTCTTCGATTTCTGGAACGAGGCCAAGCAGCGCTCCAAGGGCGACGTAAAGCTCAAGCCCCTCCTCGGCTGCGAGCTCTACCTCGTCTGGGACCACGCGCTCACCGACAAGCCCGACCGCCGCGAGCACAAGTATTTCCACATGGGCGTGCTCGCCCGGAATTTCAAAGGGTACCAGAACCTCACCAAGCTCGTCTCCGACGCGCACGTGCGCGGGCTGCACTACAAGCCGCGCACCGACCTCGAGCAGCTCGCCAAGCACGCCGACGGCCTGATTGGTTTCTCCGGCTGCCTCCAGGGCGTCATCCCCCAGGCCCTCCTCCGCGGCGACTACGAGGCCGCCCGCAAGGCCTGCGGGAAGTTTGTCGAGATCTTCGGCCGCGAGAACTTCGTCATCGAGCTCATGGACCACGGCCTCGAGGAGCAGAAGCGCATCATCGCCGACCTCCTCAAGCTCGCCGGCGAGTTCCAGCTCCGCGTCGTCGCCACCAACGACGTCCACTACGTCGACGCCGGTGACTCCGTCGCCCACGACGCGATGCTGTGCATCCAGACCGGCGCCCGCCTGGCCGATGAGCGCCGCATGCGCTATTCCGCCACGGAGTTCTATCTCAAGAGCGAGGCCGAGATGCTGCGCGTCTTCGGCGAGGTCCCCGAATCGATCAAGAATACCGTCGCCATCGCCGAGATGTGCGACGTCAAGTTGCCGGTCGGCCAGAACAACTACCCCGTCTACATCTTCAGCGAAGGCGTGAAGCCCAAGGCCACCGAGAAGATCGACGCGATCCTCGACGGCTACGAGAAGCTCAAGAACGGCCTGCTCGTCGCCGCCGGGAAGCCGGGCGACTTCGTCATCGAAGCCGAGAAGCGCAAGGCCATGCGGGCCAACGGCTCCTACCTGCTCGAACAGGTGAAGGCCGGCCTCAAGGAGCGCTACGCCGTCGATTACGACGACCCCAAGGCGTGGAAGGACGAGAAGGTTCCCGGTCCGGGCCAGACCAGCCCCGCCGAGCTCTGCCGCCGCGTCGACTACGAGATGGGCGTCATCGCCGGCACGGGCTTCGTCGACTACTTCCTCATCGTCTGGGACTTCATCGACTGGTCGCGCAAGCAGGACATCCCCGTCGGCCCGGGCCGCGGTTCGGGCGCCGGCTCGATCGTGGCGTATTGCCTTAAGATCACGGACATCGATCCGATCCGCTTCGGTCTGCTCTTCGAGCGCTTCCTGAATCCCGAGCGCGTGTCCGCGCCCGACTTCGACATCGACTTCTGCATGCGCCGCCGCGACCAGGTCGTCGGGTACGTGCGCAAGAAGTACGGCGAGGACCGCGTCGCCAACATCATCACCTTCGGCACGTTCGGCGCCAAGATGGTCGTCCGCGACCTGGCCCGTATCCGCGACCTCCCGTTCATCGAGACCAACCGCCTCGCCAAGCTCGTCCCCGACGACATCAACATCTCGCTCGAGGACGCCCTGAAGAAGTCCAACGAGCTCCGCGAAGAAGTCGCCATCAACCCGCAGGCCGCCAGCATCATCGAGACCGGCCGTGTCATCGAGGGCATGGTGCGCAATTCCGGCAAGCACGCGTGCGGTATGATCATCGCCGACCGTCCGCTCACGGACATCATCCCGGTGACGATGCAGGAAGGCGACCTGACGACCCAATACGCCAAGGACCCGGTCGAGAAGCTCGGCCTCCTGAAGATGGACTTCCTGGGCCTCAAGACGCTCACCATCATCGACGACGCCCAGAACCTCGTCCGCAAGCACCGCAAACTGCCCGACTTCAACATCGAGAAAGTCGGCTTCGAGGACGCCAAGACCTTCGCCCTCCTCAACGAAGCGAAGACCATCGGCGTGTTCCAGCTCGAATCCGGCGGCATGCAGTCGCTCTGCCGCAAGTTCAACATCACGCAGATCGACGAAATCGTCGCGCTCATCGCGCTCTATCGTCCGGGCCCGATGCAGTTCATCCCGGACTACATCAAGGGCAAGGACGACCCCAGCTACGTCAAGTACGCCCACCCGCTCCTCGAGAAGGTGGCCAAGGAGACGTACGGCATCCTCGTCTACCAGGAGCAGGTGATGGAAGCCGCCCGTGTCGTCGCCGGCTACACCCTCGGCGGCGCCGACATGCTCCGCCGCGCGATGGGTAAGAAGATCCGCGAGGAGATGGAGCAGCAGCGCTCGATCTTCGTCGAGGGTGCCAAGACGACCAACAACATCGACAAGAAGAAGGCCGAGGAAATCTTCGCCACCCTGGAGAAGTTCGCCGAATACGGCTTCAACAAGTCGCACTCCGCCGCCTACGCGATCCTCTCGTATCGCACCGCCTACCTGAAGGCGAACTATCCGGTCGAGTTCATGGCCGCCGTGCTCACGTCCGAACAGGGCAACGCCGACAAACTCGCCGAATTCATGGGCGAGGTCGAAGCCCTCGGCATGAAGGCCCTCGGGCCCGACGTGAACCAATCGGACACCGACTTCACGCCGGTCGTGAGGGACAACGCCATCCGCTTCGGCATGGGCGCCATCAAGGGCGTCGGCGAGCAGGCCGCCCGCAATATCGTCGCCGAGCGCGAGAAGAACGGCCCTTACAAAGACTTCGGCGATTTCGTGGGCCGCATGGGCGAGTTCGACCTCAATTCCCGGACCCTCGACTGTCTCGTGCGCGCGGGCGCCTTCGATTTCACCGGCGAAGACCGTCGCCACCTCGTCGACTCCATCGAATCCGTCCGCCGCCACTTCGCCGGCGAGCGCAAGGAACGCGCCAGCGGCCAGGGTTCGCTCTTCGATCTGCTTGGGGCTGAAGACGCGGGCGCCGCCCGCCCGACGGACCTCGTCCTCCGCAAGTCGGAGAAGATGCCTAAGCTCGAGATGCTCAACAGCGAGAAGGCGTTGCTCGGCTTCTACCTCAGCGGCCACCCCCTCGCGGAATACCATGGCCTCGACGAAGCGATCGCCACCCTTGTCGTCACCCCGGACCGTATCGACCTCGACAAGCAGCAGCGTCACACCGTGCGCGTCTGCGGGATCGTCGGCGGCTTGGAGAAGAAGATTTCCAAGAAGGATAATCGCCCTTGGGCGCTCTTCACCGTCGCCTCCCGCTCGGTCACCATCCCCGTCATGATGTTCTCGGACGCCTATGATGCGGCCGCGCAGCTCAAGGACGGCGAGCTGCCCCTGCTCATGGACGGCTCGCACGTCATCGTCGACGCCCGCCTCAACTGGCGCGAAGAGCGCGGCGAGTGGTCGCTCAGCGCCCACGCCGTCACCACGCTCCGCCGCGCCCCGAGCCTCATCAAGAAGATCCTCTTCGCCCTCAAGCCCGGCCCGGACGCCAA
>JBIKIO010000113.1:0-4988 GCA_044361555.1 Opitutales bacterium | reverse complement strand
TGCTCTCCCATGACGGCGCCATCGAATACGCCAACGCCTCCGCGGTGCGCCTCCTCGGCGTCAATCCCGACGACGTCGCGGGCGCCGAGCTGCGCCGGCTTTCGCCTGATATCGCCCAGGCCCTCGAGCTGCCCGAGGCCGTCGGCGCGCTCACGCGCGAACTCGAGGTCCGTTATCCCGAGCCGCGCCTCCTTAATCTGCACCTGACTCGCGTCGGCGAGCAACAGGGGGCGGAACGCGCCCGCCGCGTGGCTGTGCTTAGCGACGTCACCAAAGAGCGCGTCCAGACCGAGGATCGCGTCGAGAGCGAGCGCATCGACTCCATCGTCTCCCTCGCCGCCGGCGTCGCCCACGAGGTCGGCAATCCCCTCAACGCGATCGGCATCCATCTCCAATTACTCCAGCGTGAGGCCGCCAAGCTCGGCGATTCGCCCGCCGCGGAAAAAGTCCGCAAGGCCGCCGAGGTCTGTCAGAGCGAGATCAACCGCCTGGATGGTATCGTCCGCGATTTCCTCGGAGCCGTCCGCCAGACTCCTCCGCACCTCACCGACACCGATCTCGTCGCCGTCGTCGCCGAGGCCACCGGCCTGCTGCGCGAGCAGATGGAGCAGCTGGGCGTCCGCGTCTCGCTTGATGTCCCGGGTGAACTCCCCCTCATTTTCGGCGACCGTAACCAGATCAAGCAGGCGCTCTTCAACGTGATGAAGAACGCCCTCGAGGCCATGGACCGCGGGGGCGACATCCATGTGAAGCTTTCGTCCGACGACGAGTGGGTCGTACTTTCCATCCGCGACACCGGGGTGGGCATCCCGGCAGATAAGCTGACGCGTATCTTCGACGCCTATTACACCACCAAGGCCTCTGGCGGCGGTATCGGCATGCTCATCCTCCTGCGCATTCTCCGGGCCCACGGCGGCACGGTGGACATCCAGAGCACCCCCGATGTCGGCACCACGGTCATCCTGCGATTCCCCCTCAAACACCGTAGGGTCCGCACCTTAGAAGCCCCGAAGTCTTGAAACCCGTCCGCTTTCCCGTTGTCTTAACCCCATCCTCATGAAGTCCCTCGCCCTCTGCCTGCTCGTCCTTCCCGCCTTCGTCCTGGCCCAGGACAAGGAGCTCCCGCTCGAGCTGCCGAAGTCGGTCGCCCTCGGCACGCCACGTCCGGTCAAGATCAGCAACCTCGAGCCCGTCTCTTCCGCCCCGCGTAAACTCCCCAAGGTGCCGGCCTCCGCCGTCAACCTCGCCAAGGGCGCCAACGTCTCCTCCTCCGCCCGTGAGGCCGCCGCCGGCGATTTCACCTACGTCACCGATGGAGACAAGGGCGGCGAAGAGGGCTTCGAAGTCGAACTGCCTCGCGGTCACCACTGGGTCCAGGTCGACCTTGGTAAGTCTGCCGAGATCAGCGCCATCGCCGTCTGGCACTTCCACCGCGAGCGCCGCGTTTATTTCAACGTCATCGTCCAGATCTCGGACGACGCCTCCTTCAAGGCCGGCGTGACCACCGTCTATAACAACGACGCCGAAGGCGAACTCGGCCTCGGCAAGGGCAAGGACTACTGCTACTACGAATCCAACGAAGGCCGCGTGATCCCCGTCGCCGCCGTCAAGGGCCGCTACGTCCGCTTCCACTCCAAGGGCAACTCCGCCGGACCCTCCAACGACTACATCGAAGCCGAAGTCTGGGGCGTCCCGGCCAAGTAAGGCCGGACTTTGCTTGAATCGGGCGGTCTTGCCCGCACCTTGAAGCCGTGAAGGTCATCCGAGCCAAGTCCGCGGGTTTCTGCTGGGGCGTCGAACGCGCCATCGATATCGCCCGCGAGTATGCGCAGAAGGGCCGCCACCCCGTCTACACCGACGGGCCGCTGATCCATAACCGCCAGATGATGGACGTCCTCACCGGCGAGGGCATCCGCGAAGTCGGCGATTACCGCAGCGAAGCCAAGCTCGAGGTCTCGCAGGCCACTGACGCCGGCGCCGTCATGGTCGTCCGCGCGCACGGCATCTCCCCGGAACGCCGCGAATACCTGAAGTCGCTCGGCATGGAGTTCCGCGACGCCACCTGCCCCGACGTCGGCATCATCGCCGGCAAGGTGCGTATGCACGCGCGCAAGGGCTACGCCACCGTCATCTTCGGCGACCCCAAGCACCCGGAGGTCATCGGCCTGCTCGGTTACGCCGAGGGCAAGGGGCACGTCATCACCTCGCCGGCTGAGATCGCCGCGCTGCCGGAGCTAGGCGCGCAGGTCTGCATGGTCTCGCAGTCGACCATGTTCACCGACGAGTTCGAGAAACTCGCTGCGCTCCTGAAGTCACGTTTCCCGGCGACGCTCGTCTTCGATACCATCTGCGGCGCCACCAAGGACCGGCAGGCGGATATCCTCGAACTCCAGAAGCAGGGCTGCCAGGCCATCGTTGTCATCGGCGGTCGTCATTCCGCGAACACAGTCAAACTCGCCAAGCTCGTCGAGATCCAGGGCCTGCCTTGTTTCCACGTCGAGACCGCCGCTGAGCTCGACTTCGCCGCGCTGGCTCGCTTTGGCACCATCGGCGTCACCGCCGGCGCTTCGACGCCTGCCTTCCTCATCGACGAAGTCTGCGTGCAGCTCGAGAAGGCGGCGTAAGGGTCGTCGATACCATCCATTGATTTTATTGATGAGCGCCGTTAGGCGCGGAAAGGAGTCGTTTAGAAGGGTGGGCGTTCCAATTGACGCTTAAAATTATCAAAACATCGCCCCCTGACGACTTGCAGGTTGGGCTGGGTCGGGTAACTTTACCCACATCATGCTCCCCGCGTTTCTCCTCATCCTCGCCGTCATTCTTGTTGTCCTCGTCATCGCCGCCATCTGGGGCGTGGGCATCTACAACAGCCTAGTCGCCCTGCGTAACGCCTGTAAGAACGCCTTTGCCCAGGTCGACGTCCAGCTCAAGCGCCGCTACGACCTCATCCCTAACCTCGTCGAGACCGCCAAGGGCTACATGGCCCACGAAAGCGGCACCCTCACCGCCGTCATCGAAGCCCGCGCCAAGGCCACCCAGGCCAACGTCCGTTTCGCCGGCAACCCGAACGACCCGGCCGCCATGCGCGACCTCAGCCAGGCCGAAGCCGGCCTGAGCGGCGCCCTTGGCAAGCTCATGGTCGTCTCTGAACAGTATCCTCAGCTCAAGGCCGACGCCACCATGCGCAGCCTGATGGAAGAGCTCTCCTCGACCGAGAACCGCATCGCCTTCTCCCGCCAAGCCTTCAACGACGCCGTCCTGTTCTATAACAACGGCCGCGAAGTCTTCCCGCAGGTCTTCATCGCGAACGCCTTCGGCTTCGCCGCCGCCGAGTTCTTCAAAATCGAAGATCCCGCCGAGAAGGTCGCCCCGAAGGTCTCGTTCTAAGCGCTGACTTCGGCCCATGGCCGGCACGATGAATTTCTTCCGGGCCCAGGATGAGGCCCGCGGACGCACGACCAAGCTGGTTGTGCTTCTCGTGTTGGCGATCGTGGTGCTGACCGGCACCCTCTACGTCCTCGCGGTCTTCCTGACTGGTTACCACACCGTGCCGACGCGCTCCGTTGGTGTCTCCTCGCTCATCTTCGACGGGGCGCATCGTGATTGGTTCCAGCCGAAGCTGTTTTGCCTCACCACGGGCCTCGCACTCGCGGTCATCCTCGGCGGCAGCCTCATGCGCATCGCCGAACTTTCCAAGGGCGGCGGCGCCATCGCCGAGCGGCTCGGCGGCCGGCTCGTCAACGGCACCACCAAGGACCTCGCCGAGCGCCGCTACCTGAACGTCGTCCAGGAGATGGCGCTGGCCTCGGGCCTGCCTGTCCCACTGTGCTTCGTCATCGACGGCGACGAGACCATCAACGCTTTCGCCGCGGGTAATTCGCCGCAGGATGCCGCGGTCGGCGTCACGCGCGGGGCCCTGCGCAACCTGACCCGTGACGAGCTCCAGGGCGTCATCGCCCACGAGTTCAGCCACATCGGCAACGGGGACATGAAACTCAACGTGCGTCTCATCGGGGCGATCGCTGGCCTGACCGCCCTCGCCCAGCTAGGCTACATCTTCTTCCGCCTGGCCGGTTCCGTGCGAGGTAAGAACTCCGCGCCGATCGCGTTGGGTATGGTCCTCGCCGGCATTGTGGTGCTGCTCATCGGCTCGGGTGGCATTCTTTTCGGCAAGATCATCCAGGCCTCGGTCTCGCGTCAGCGCGAATACCTCGCCGACGCCTCCGCGGTGCAGTTCACCCGTAATCCGCTCGGCCTCGCCTCGGCCCTCCGCAAGGTCGCCGGGCTCTCCGGCGCGCAGCGCGAAGCTTCGTCCGCGGAACTCGAAGCCCAGCACATGTTCTTCGCGGGCTCGGCCGGCTTCCTCGAGTCGCTCTTCTCGTCGCACCCGCCGATCACCGAGCGTATCCGCCGCGTCGACCCGGCGTTCGACGGGCACATTCCGGACGTCAAGCCCGTCGCCGTGACGGCCGATGATGAACCGGTCTCCGGTCTCAGCGGGCGGGCCGTCGCGACGCCTCCGCCGCTGCCTACCTCGGCGCGAGCGGTGCCGACGGACCTGCAGATCCAGGACTCGGTCGGCTTCCGTGGCGTGATCCCGGGTGCTTTGCGCGAGGCTTCCGACGACCCCGTGAGCGCGATGGCCGTCGTGCTCGGGCTTATTTTGCGTAACGACCCCACGCAGCGTGCGGCCCAGCTGGCCCAGGCCGAAGCCCTCGCCGGTGGTGAAGTGGTCAAGGAAGCCCGGCGCCTCGACGCCCTGCTGCGCGCCGTCCCTGCGGGCTCGCGCGTGGCCTTGCTCGACCTTTCCATGCCGGCTTTGCGCCAGCTTTCGCCGGCGCAGGTCGCGGCTTTCCGCAAGGCTTTGGAGCGCGCCGGTTATGAAGCCGAAGACGGGCTGATCGTGCTGCTCATCCAGGCGTCGATGCGCCGTTATCTTTCGACCGAGAAGAATCCGCCCAGCCGCCCGGGCGATGTCGCCGCCGCCT
>JBIKIO010000112.1:0-5033 GCA_044361555.1 Opitutales bacterium | reverse complement strand
TCCGGCAGGTCGGACCGAAGACCCTGCGCTGCTGGTTCGCCAGCGAACAGCCCGGCAAGCGCCAGTCGCAGACCTACTACCGCGATTTCGACCTCGGTACGTTGACCTTCGAACGGGAGATCCACCGTATGAAGCTCACGACCAGCGAGGGCACGTTCGATCTCCAACCCCAGTACCTGCACGCCGATGCCGCCAAGCAGGGCTTCACGCGCAAGCCGGTCGACGCGGGCCTATACCTCTTCGACAACTTCAAGGAATTCGACGGCCGCACCTACATCGCCATCAACAACTACCTCGGCGCCCAGCAGGCGCTCTGCACGCTGAACGCCACCGCGGACACCCTCGAAGTCGTCGGCCACTTCAACGGCCCCGGCAAGCCCGCGCTGACCGAGCCGGCGGTCAACCGCCTGCCCGACGGCACCTGGCTCGCCATCTGCCGCCAAGAGAACGGGGACCACAACTACTGGTTTTGCGAAAGCAAGGACGGCAAGACCTGGACGACCGGCGGCGAGATGGACTTCGTGAAGAAAGGCGCCGCCTCCAAGCCGACCTTCGATAAGTTCAACGGGCTCTATTACCTCGGCTGGCAGGAAAGCACCCAGATCGATAAGGTCAGCCGCAGCGTGTTCAACCTCGACGTCTCCAAGGACGGCAAGACCTGGGAGCGTAAATACCGTTTCGAGACCACGAAGTCGTTCCAATACCCTACCTTCGTCGAAGCCAACGGACAGATATGGCTCTGTGTGACCCAGGGGGATTCCGACGCGAGCCGCAAGGAACGCATCATGTTCGGTCGGCTGGAGTAATCATTAGCCTTCATTACGGGGTTTTCACCAAAACTCCTCGCAACCATCGGCGATGTCGGGTGTATAAATAGCACCCCCCTATGCGATTCCTCGCCCCCCTCCTCTCCGTCCTGCTCGGCGGCTGCGCCGTCGCCGGACCTATCTCGTTCGACAAGCAGACCCTCACGAAGGATTTCGTCGCCGAAGGCTGCGCGGTCGCCGACTTCGACCATGACGGCCATGTCGACGTCGCTGCCGGTTGGTACATCTGGAAGGGCCCCGACTTCAAGCAACGCATCAGCTACGCGGTCGAGCCTTCGCACGAGAAGGGCCCGAACAAGACGCCCTTCAACGGCGCCACGGGCTACTCCGACTACTTCATCTCCTACGCCTACGACTTCAACGCGGACGGCTGGTCGGACATCCTGGTCTTCGGTTTCCCGGGCGACCCTGCCCTCGTCTACGAGAACCCGAAGGGCAAAGCCGGCCCCTGGACCGTTCATAACATCTTCGACGTGGCCGACGGTGAATCCCCTCAGCTCGTCGACATCAACGGCGACGGCAAGCCGGAGCTCTTCTGCCACACCAGCGATGCCGTCAAGGACCCGAAGAACAACAAGGGCCGCCACGGCGGCCAGTTCGGCTACGCGGAGATCGACTGGAAGAACCCTTTCGGCAAGGCGAAGTTCCATGCGATCACCGATAAGTCCAAGGAGAACGATCAGAAGATCTTCAAGTATACGCACGGCTACGGCGCCGGCGACGTCAACGGCGACGGCCGCATGGATATCCTCGAAGCCAATGGCTGGTATGAACAGCCCAAGGATCTCTCGGCCCCGGGCGCATGGAAGTTCCACAAGGCCGCCTTCGGCGTAGGCGGAGCCCAGATGTATGTGTACGACGTGAACAAGGACGGCCGGAACGACGTCATCACCAGCATCAAGGCCCACAGCTACGGACTCTCCTGGTTCGAACAGAACGCCGACGCCTCCTTCACCGAGCACGTCATCCTCGGCAAGACCAAGGAAGACAACGTCGACGGCAAGGGCTTCAGCCAGATCCATGCGGTCGAACTCCAGGACATCAACGGAGACGGCCTCCCCGACATCATCTGCGGTAAGCGCCGCTGGGCCCATGGCATCAAGGGCGACGACGAACCGAACGCCGACCCGGTCCTCTATTGGTTTGAGCTGAACCGCGACGGCAAGGGCGGCGCTTCCTTCGTGCCTCGTCGTATCGACAACGACAGCGGCGTCGGTACGCAGTTCTTCACCGGCAAGGTGAACCAGGACAACAAGCCCGACATCGTCATCGCGAACAAGCACGGCGTGTTCGTCTTCACCCAGAAATAAGCCTCTCCACATTCCCCATAAAGGGGTCAGACCCTATTAATGGGGTCTGACCCCTTTATCTTTCACCCCTACATGCGCCCCCTGCTCTGCCTAATCGTTGCCCTGACGGCTTCCGCCGCCGACCGGCCCAACGTGCTCTGGTTCATCGTCGACGACATGTCCGCGAACTTCGGGAGTTACGGCGAGACCGCCATCGCCACCCCGCACGTCGACCGACTCGCTCAAGAAGGCACCCGCTTCAGCCGAGCCTACGTGACGGCGCCGGTCTGCTCCCCTTGCCGCTCGGCCTTGGTGACGGGTATGTATCAGACGACCATCGGCGCCCACCACCACCGCAGCGGGCGCGGTGAACTGAAGATCGACCTGCCCAAGGAGGTCACGCCCACGCCCAAACTGTTCCAGCAAGGCGGCTACTACACCTGCATCGGCAGCGGACTGACTGACCTAGACTTTCGCGGTCTGCCCTTCGGCGCCGGCAAGGGCAAGAAGGCCAAGACGGGCGGAGCGAGTCGCCTCGGTAAGACGGACTATAACTTCGAATGGGACCCAGCCATCTACGACTCTCATGACTGGGCCGGCCGCAAGTCCGGCCAACCATTCTTCATGCAGGTGCAGCTTAATGGCGGAAAACTGCGTGACGGCACCGAAGCGGGCCGAGTTAAATTCCGTGAACATGTCGTCAGAGAATTGGGTGCCTGCACCGACCCCACCAAGGTCACCCTGCCGCCCTACTACCCGCGCGATCCGGTGCTGCTCCAAGATTGGGCCGATTACCTCGACGCGGTCCGCCTGACGGACATGCATGTCGGGCGCGTGCTCGCCCGCCTCGAAAAGGAAGGCCAGCTGGCGAATACCCTGATCGTCTTCATGACCGACCACGGCATCAGCCACGCCCGAGGAAAGCAGTTCCTCTACGAGGAAGGTGCGCACGTGCCGCTCGTAATCCGTGGGCCGGGCATCCCCGCCGGCCAAGTCCGCCCGGATCTGGTCGAGCACATCGACCTCGCCGCCCTCTCCCTCTCCGCTGCCGGCCTCGGCGTGCCAGCCTGGATGCAAGGCAAGGACATCCTCGCCGCCAACTATGCGAAGCGCGACGAGGCCTTCTCCGCCCGCGACCGTTGCGACGAGACCACCGAGAAGATCCGCAGCCTGCGCACGGACAAGTTCATCTACATCCGCAACTTCCACCCTGAACGTCCACACCTCCAGCCCTGCGCCTACAAGGACGGTAAGCCAACCGTGCAGCGCCTGCGTGAACTGCACGTCGCTGGCCAGCTACCGGAGCTCTCCGAGAAACTACTCTTCAGCCCAACCCGCCCACGCGAGGAGCTCTACGAACTCGCCGCCGACCCCCACCAAATCCGTAACCTCGCGAACGATCCTGCTTACTCCGCCGTGCTGGCCGAACATCGCCGTCGCCTCGATGCCAAGATGATTGCGACCAAGGACCCCGCCCCGGAATCCATGGCCATGTATGACAGCGACATGAAGCCTTACGTCGGCAAGGGTAGCCCCGTGATCGAAAGTAATATCGCCCAAATGAAGAAATGGGCCGCCGAAGGAAAATAACCTTATGCGCCCCCTCCTCTGCCTACTCATCTTTTGCTCCGTAGCCTTCGCCGAAACCGTCGCCGATCGAAAGGTGGTGCTCGGCCTCGTGGACACCTGCGCCCAAGCCCCCAAGACCTATGAAGCCGAAGGCTTCAAGCCCGATGGACAAGTCCGGGCCATCTTCTATGACGCTCTGCCTTGGAACGGAAAGCCCACCCGCGTCTTCGCTTGGATCGGCCTGCCGGCCAAACGCGAAGGCAAGATCCCTGGCATCGTCCTCGTCCACGGTGGTGGCGGCACGGCCTACAAGGAATGGGTCCAGAAGTGGAACGCCCAAGGCTTCGCGGCCATCAGCATCGCGGTCGAAGGCCAGACGGACGTGAACGAGAACAAGGTCAAGGGGCGCCCCTCATGGTCGCGCCACGCCTTCGCCGGCCCCGCCCGGGACGGCACCTTCGCCGACACGAAGCTCCCGCTGAAGGAACAGTGGATGTATCACGCGCTCGCCGACACGATGCTCGCGAACTCGCTCCTACGCTCCCTGCCCGAAGTCGACGCCACGAAGATCGGTGTGATGGGCGTCTCCTGGGGCGGCGTGATCACGAGCACGGTCATCGGCCTCGACGCGCGTTTCGCCTTCGGCATCCCGACCTACGGGTGCGGCCATCTCTTTGACGCCGAGAACCATTGGGGCCGGGCCCTCCACGACAACGAGGGCTATAAGCAGGTCTGGGATGGCATGAACTACGCCGACCGCGTGAAGATGCCGGTGCTCTGGCTCTCTTGGCCGCAGGACGCCCACTTCCCGCTCGGATGTCAGGCCGAGAACTATCGCAAGACTCCCGGCCCCCGCATGGTCTCGCTCGTCTCCAAGATGGGTCACAGCCACCCTGCCGGCTGGAATCCCACAGATAGTTACGCCTTCGCCAAGAGCGTGGTCGAGAACGGCAAGCCATGGGGGAACTCCCCTTCGGCCACGACGAAGGAGGGATACGCGATCGCGGTCTTTCATTCTTCGAAGCCGATCACCAAGGCCGTCCTCGTCTCGACGACCGACAAGGGCTTCACTGGCACGCGTAAGTGGGTCGAGACCCCGGCGGCGGCCGCCAGCGGCGGCGGTACGACCGCGTCCGCCCCACTGCCTCCTGGAACGACCGCTTGGTATATCAACGCCTACGCCGACAAGTTGACGCTCACCTCTGATTACCAAGAAATCAAATGATCCGCCGGCTGTGTGCGTCCCGCTCCTGAAGAGTTGATTCTGGCTATCCCGACGACAACGACTTCGCTCCCCACGTGCAGTTCACCGACCCGCAGGCCGCCCTCAACCACGCGATGGGACTCC
>JBIKIO010000111.1:0-5036 GCA_044361555.1 Opitutales bacterium | reverse complement strand
TCGCGTGCCATCTCGTGGACACGGTCGTGACGCTGATGGGCCCGCCCCTCTCGGTCCAAGCCTTCGGCAACGCCACCCGCGCGCCGCAGGACACCTTCGTCGATAACCAGCTCGCGGTGCTCACCTACCCCAAGGCGACCGTGACGATCCGCTGCAACCATGCCGACCCGTTCGGTGGCCCCAATCGCACTATCATCGTCCGCGGCACCAAGGGCGACATGGAGATCCGCCCGCTAGAATCCGGCAAAGGCGTCCTGCGGCTCGACGAACCCCGTGACACGTCGAAGGTCTGCCGACAGGTCGGCGATAAAATGGTCATGTTCGCCGAGCCACGCTTCAAGAAGGGCGAAAATACCTTCGCTCTGGATGTCCCCAAAGGCCGCTACGACGAGGAATTCCGCGACCTGCACCGCGTGCTCGTAGGTGGCCAAGCCTTCGCGTGGTCGGCCGACCATGACATCAGCGTCCACGCCACGGCGATGCGTGCCGCAGGACTGACGCCGTAAGGCCTTACTTCAGGACTTGGGCGGCGTACCCCTGCATGAGCTTAGCCTGGGCCTCGTCCAGCTTACCCGTCCACCTCGGCGCAGGCGCCTTCACTCCGTAAATTTCACCAAAGAAGATGAGTGCGTTGAGGTAAGTGCCGACGAACTCCGGATGGGAATGATCCTTGGTGTGCAGGCGAACCGCCGCAGAGGAAGCGTAGTTCAACTCCCAGGCATCGCCACACGGCACGAACGTCGCGCCGTTATCCTTGGCGACGACGCCATACCACTTACGCAGGCGTGCCTGCATCTCCTTCGGGTCGGCGCCGACATCCGGGCCCTTCTTGGCGGCCTTCCAATAATCAGCATGGCGTGCCCACGTCTCATAGAAATAGATCCTGGCCTTCGGGCTCTTCGCACGAACGCGCGCACAGAGCGCCGCGGCGCTCTCCAAGAAATCCTTACGGACAGACTCATCTTTCTCCGCGATGGCCGGTTCTTGACTCTGCCCTTGGAGGACCACGATATCCCAGCCGCCCTCATCGATGAGTTTCGTGCTGCCCGCGATGCCAAGCTGCTGTTTCAGGGTACGGCCGCCGGGCGTCGAAGACTTCACCACCGGGGCGGACCGGCCGGAGCCCTTCACGACTTCCAAGAAGACCTCGGGCAGTTTGTTGACGCCGGTATAGCTGTTGCCGATGAAAAGCACGCGCTGCGGGTCCGACGCGAAAGCGGCCGAGGCGAGCATCAGCAAGGCTGCCAAACATGACACCGGGGAGGATTTCATGCTCTGATAAGTCGTCTTCCGGAATGGGTCTGGCAAGAAGTCATTACCCGCGGAAGGGTCACTTTCCGCCCAGCCCCCAGACCTTCTCCAACACGGGCACGACGCCGGGGTCCTTGGCCTTGAGTTCCGCTCGGTCGAAGGGCTCCATGTCATTGCGATCGAAATAGGCCTCGGTGGTCTCGGCGAAATACTCCATCTGGTTGGTCATGGCGTAAGCCTTGGTGGGCTTGTCGACGAACTTCTCACCAGTCCAGCGCTTGACGGCGTCATAGGTTCCCGCTGCCTTGGCCTGGCGGAACGCCGCGAGAATCTCGGGGTTCTGATACCCGCCCGGGACGACTTGGTCGTGATAGGCGTGCGCGAGCTCGTGCAGGACGAGCACAGGCATGCGCCGGATCTCGGGCTCGAGTCGGTCCACATTGGTAAACTCAATCGCCTTGGCCAAAGCGATCTCGCGACCCGCCTGCTTCACCCACGCCAGGCCGCCATGGTATTCGGCCGTGCCACGTCCAGCGACATAGGGCAGAGTGAAGTTGATGGGCACCGCCCGGAGGCGGGCGACGACCTTGGCCGGGAGTAGACGTTCGATCTTAGCGAGCTGCGCATCGAGCAGGACGACGGCCTTCTCGACCATGGCGGCATCCTTCGCAATGAGTCGCTCATCGATCCGCAACGTCCAGCCGCGCACTTGGCGCACCTGACGATCGCGGCCGGCCATCTGCACGGCAGCCTTGCCGAGGGCGTCACCAACGAGGAAATAGGTCTCAGCATTACCGAACTCGTGATGGCCATGGCCAGGATTGGGAGAGTCCTCGGGCTTACGCACGAAGGTGCGGGTCGGGACGAATACGACGTTGTCCTTGAACTCGGGGTATTCCGCCACGTTCGCCTGGGCCTTACGCAAAGCGGTCCATTCCTTCGGCGCGTCGACCCAAGGGCCCGTGAGTTCGCCGACGATGACGGGCAGCTTCGGGGCACCGAATTCCTTGCGGACATCCCTGATCAGGTGCGCGAGATTCTGCTCATACTCCGGTACGGCCGTCTGCGGATTCACGCCGTCGTTCCAACCCTGATACCAGACGAAGCCGGCGAGCTCGACCTCCGCGCCGTCGTATGTCGGGAAATCCTTCTTCAGATTGGCCAGCGCCTCACGCACCTCGGCGACCATCTTCGTGTAATAAGGACCGACCTCACCGCCGGCGCTCGGCGGACGGAAATCGCGATAGAGGCTCTTGCCTCCCCAGGCGGTCTTGATGAGCAGCACCTGATCGCGGTAGGCCTGACCGACGACGTGTCCGAACTGATACTCCGGACCGAAGTGATGCTTGCCGCCGTAGACGGCATAGCCGACAGAAAGACCGCCAGCGAGCAGCGGCTGCTTCTCGCGCTGGTAACGCACCCATACGTCCTGACGCACGAACCATTTGCCATCCTTATCGCGGAGGTGCGCATAGCGCTCGGCGTTGCCCGGGCGGGCCATCACTTCGACCAAGGTGCCCTTCCCTTCGTTGTAATCGCGTCCGGTCAGGTCGACGACCGACTGGCCTTCCATATTGGACTGCCCGGCCAGGATGAACACCTTCAGTTTCCGGGCCGGTTCAGCCGCTAAGCATAGGACGGACCAGCAAAGCAAGATCGGGGCGAATCTCATGAGCCACTTATCCGCCCAACCGCTCCCCCCCGCAAGCCCATCCCCTCAGACAACTTCTCTTTACCCCTGACTCGTGATCAATTCTGCCCTCGATTCAGTCCTCCATTCAGCCATCAATTCAGTCCTCCACTCTGCACCATACCATGTTATCCGCCCCCTTCCCCCTCTCCGGCCTGGCTGACGAAGCCGCTGACGACATCGTCGGCCAGATCGCCGCGCACCAGGCACTCGGCTGGAAGGCCATCGAGCTCCGCCTGCTGAACGGCAAGCAGTTCTCCGGTCCGGCCGTCAGCGATGACGAATTCAAGCACGCCGTCGATAAGATCGAAGCCGCTGGCATGCGGGTCAGCAGCTACGCGTCCGCCATCGGCAACTGGAGCCGCCCCATCACGGGCGACTTCGCCGTCGACCTCGCCGACCTCAAGGTGCTCATCCCACGCATGCAGCGCACCGGCACGAAGTTCGTGCGCACGATGAGTTGGGTCCGCGGCGACGTCTCCGAAGACATCTGGCGCGACGAAGGCGTCCGCCGTTACCAGGAGATGGCCAAGCTCGCCGCCGACGGTGGCATCATGCTCCTGCACGAGAACTGCGAAGGCTGGGGTGGCCTGTCCGGCACGCACGCGCGCCGCTTCATCGAAAGCGTCGACCATCCGAGCGTCCGCTACCTCTTCGACATCGGCAACACGGTGTCCTACGGACAGGAGACCATGCCCTTCTACCGTGAGATCCTACCCTTCGTGGAATACGTCCACATCAAGGATTGCCGTCGTAATCCCGAAGGCGGCAAGAGCAGCGCCTTCACCTACGCCGGCGAAGGCGACGCGCTTGTCCGCGAAATCCTCACCGACCTCATCGCCCGCGGCTATAAGGCCGGTGTCTCCATCGAACCCCACGTCGCCAGCATCGTCCACCTCGGCGAAGGCACCAAAGCCTCCCCGCAGGAGCGTTTCGACTCCTATGTCCGCTACGGTAAGGGCCTCGAGAAGCTCCTGGCCGGGATCGTCGGCGGCGGGAAGTGATTTGGCTGGCTCTCCGACCCCGACCCCTCCTCCCTTCTGCGCATGTCCTCCGAACCGACTCCTCCCTTCGACGGTCCCCAGCTGGGCGACACGGTCGACGGCCTCACGCTCATCGCGGTCGGCATCCGGGACACCTTCACTGAAGTCCTCCCCGCGCATCGCGACGCCTTCACGCTCCTCAATGAGTGGATGAGCGGCATCAGACTCTATGAGCTAGAGGACGCCCTCGACCTCGACGCCAACTTCTGGGACGAACTCCTCGACTGCGACTACGAGGTCGGCGAAGGCGAGATCGACGGCGATAAGCCCGGCGAAATGGTGACCATCTACGACGTCTGGGCTGACGCCCAGCAGACCGAGGCCTGCCTCGACAAGCTCTGCGCCCGCCTCGAAGAACTCAAGTCCATGGCCGTCGACGTCCTGCCTCCCGGCCTGCACAACGCCGCGAAGACGCACCAGTCGCCGACCGAGACGCTCAAGCTGATCGCTCAGCTGGCCGACTGATCACTCGCTGCGCAACCAAGCTAGCGAGGTCCTTCGGACCCGCAGAACGTTGAGATAGGTCTTCTTCGCGCTGTCGCCGGCGCAATAGGCGAGCAGGACATCGTCGCCCACGAAATGGATGGCCGTGTAGCAATACCAACCATCCGGATCTCCTTCGAGGACCTTGGGAGCCCCCCAGGTGGCCCCGCCGTCCTTTGAGATCGCCGCGACCAACGGGCTCCGCTTGCCCTTCGGGAAAGGCACCCGGCCGGAATGGTCGTTGAAGACGGCGAGGAGTTCAGAGGAACCCGGGATACGCTTGATGCTCGCAGGTGAAACGGGCGAAGCGAGGGTCGTCGGCACGGGGGCGCTCCAAGCTTTGCCGCCATCATTGGAGACGAAGCCATACTGGAAACCCGCATCGGTACGCGCCCACGAAAAGAGCGACCCGTCGGGGTTCTCGACCAGGCCGGGCTCCTGGAGGCCGCTGCCAGAGCGGACCGGCATCGCCCACCAGTTGGCCGACTCCTGCCACGTCTTCCCGTCGTCATCCGAGGTGATCCACAGGGCGGTCGCCCGCGCGTCGAAGGAACGGCTGCTCAACGGAT
>JBIKIO010000244.1:0-5038 GCA_044361555.1 Opitutales bacterium | reverse complement strand
CGGTCACGCCCTCCCTCAACGCGACCGCCGCCGCCCTGCTGCCGGGAACTTTCAGCGCGAGCTACCAGGCCTGGCGCACCAATGACATCCTGACCGCCGGCAGCTGGAATCTCCTGCAGCTTCCGCAGGCGCGCACGCGCGGAGACCTCAATGCCTGGGCCGCCCGCCAAGGCGGCGGCTTCGTCGCCGGCGACACCATGGCCACGGCCACCCGCCTGCTCTGGCACGAGATCACCCCGCTGTCTTTCTCCGTCCTGTCCGACACGTTGAACGGCGGTATGAAGACCGACCTTTCGACCGCCTTCGAACTTCCCTACTCAGTCTTCCGCACGCTCGAGATGCATCCCGGCCAGAAGGACCCCACCGCGACGCCGACGATCGCCGACCGCCGACAGTCGCTCTTTCACAGTTCGCCGAACGCCACGTTCAACCCGGGCATGGCCTCGGACCTCGACTACAACCGGCCGAACCTCGTCGACAAGATCGGCTCGCCGCAAGAACTCCTGCTGGCCACACCGCGCGCCGCCGAGTGGGCCCCCCGCTACCTCAGCCAAATCTCGAGCATCGGCGCGACCGTCGACCTCATCAAGAACCGCAACGGCGGCGAGACCCCGGAACGCCTCGGCTTCGCCTACGAAGTCCCGCTCGCCTCGCAGTTCTTCAACGTCGACCGCCTCGCGGCCAACCTCGTCAGCCTGACCGCCGCCTCCAACGAGCGAACGGCCCTAAAAAACGACGCCTTGCCCTGGTCGGACATCCGACTGCTCAGCGGCGGCGGAGACCCGGCCACGCACCCGGATAATTGGACCGCCCGCATCGTCCGTGGCCCGACCTGGGATCTTTACCGCAACTTCTACCGCATGTATAAGCGTGAGATCGAAGCGACCGCCGCCAATAGCACCGCCCTGCGCGGTCAAGGCGCGCCACCGGCGGAATCCAACACCGTTGCCCTCGGGTTCATCGTCCGCGGGGTCGAACCGCTCACCTACGCCACCGGCAACCGTGGTCTACCGACCCAGCGTAGCGGCCAGGCACAGAACGACAAGCACAACGCTAACACGGATTTCCCGAACAACCCGGCCCCGGATAATTTCTTCGCACCGTCCGGCGACGCCAAGAACTATTTCCACCGCAATAACCTCGCAGACGGCGGAGTCGGACCGAGCTTTCAGGCGGAGCGACGCTACAAGATACCGTTCGACGCAGGAATCGTGAACCGGAACACGACCCTGGAAGGACTCAGCATCCTCCCTCGCCACAAAGTTGCCGCCGGCATCAGCAGCCCGACCAACCTCTCGGACAGCGCATACGACAATCCTCCGGTGACGACCACCCGCACCTGGCCCACGAGCCCCATTCTTGCGCCGACCATTCTGCGATTCTCCACCATCTACCAGGGCATCCGACAGAACAATAAGCTCGGAATGACCGTCGATCCCGTTGTCGTTATCCACAATCCCTACGATGTGGCCCTAGAGTTCGAAGGACTGGCCATGGTCTCCAACGGCGCTAGCGCACCCGCCCGTTTTATCTTCAGGTGGGCTAACATCCCTCAAATTATCTCAACCGAATGGAAATACCTCCAAAGGCCCGGAGACCCAGCTCCGCCCGTCTACCCCGGTACGGCAGGAGGTGATTGGAGATATCATAACCCAGTAGTTAATCAGTCCATCGATATCGGAGACGTCGTCATTGGCGGCGGCGAAAATGATAACCGTTCGGTATCGTTCCGCATCGTCGCCGGCTCCGGCACCAGTGGAACGACCGGCGGCGGACAAGTCATCCGGCTCGAACCGGGGCAAATCCGGATCATCAGCACGACGCCCACGGGGGCTCCGCTGGTCGACAATACGAACACCAACGTCTCCATCCCGGGCGCTGTCGGTTTCGACCTCGTGAGCAGGGCATTCTATAAAATGACCCCTTTCCACAACATTCGGGCTGACGTCTGGGGCGGCACACGAAACAAGTTAGACCAGCGCGTCATGTGGACAATGAACTTTAATCTTTGCAAGATATACGCGGAGTATTTCCCGAGAGGAACTGGCGAGGGGCGGATAACTTTTGATAACTTAAATGACTCGAGATGGACCGACCTAGAGCGCATCGAATACTGGCGGCGCCTCGATGACCTTTGGGATAAAGTACAGGCCCAACGAAGGGTTCACGATGCCTTGCCGACTTGGGACGGATCATTGACCTCCCTCGAGGGAATCCTCGCCGGAAGACCCCTGCAAATCCTTGTCCGCAACTCAAATTGGATTAACTACAACGGCTGGGTGGTCGGAACTGAGGGGGAATCCGTTGTAGTAGATGAGGGGGACGATAAAGTGCTTGGATCGCGGGACGACAAGATGACCTACACGCTCTACCCTGATCGCTACATCGCGCCAACGCGTCGCTCTGGAAGAATATCCCTGCAAGGAAACCAAGCTTGGAACTTCTACTTGATCGGAAAAAAGAGCATCGATGGTGGAGCGAACCTTAACACCCATCGGCGATGGTTCGGGACGCCCGACGAAGACCCTTCAACTTATATCGATGACGACGCCCTTCTTCCTGGAGAAACGCTTGTTGGTGGGATAAACCGCAAGATACGACGATACGCCGAAGGCTCCCGGACTGCCAACGGCTTCAACCAAGTCGATGAAAGCTTGCTCCTCAATTTCCAGGCCATGACGGGCGGGTGGCCCATGTATAGCAACAGCAACAATGACTCGGCCTATTATACTCAGGTGGATATTAGATGGACAGAGGCAATCACTGGGATAAAACCGCCCGACCCCAACTACTACATCAAAGGAAGCACCGGTACGGGGACCCCCTTGGACCCCGAGTTCAACACAGGTAGCGGCAGAGGCCTCGAGCCAACTGCGAATAAAGCCGATACCCTCAACAATTCCAAGACTGTGCCTTTGAGTGCGGGTGAAGATGGCGCTCCGGTATTCATGCTCGATTTCGTGCGTCGCAGCGCTGACATGACGGGAAGCACCACCAGTTGGTACCCCTCGAGCACAGCAAGCCCAGGCTTCGGAATGAATATTCCGTCCGGGGGAACGTCTAGCGGCGTCGACCGCATGCAGACCCCCGTGGAGATGCGCAACGCGCCGATGACGCCCTATTTCCTTAGCGACCGGGCCCAGCAGGCCCAATTGTTCGGATATGACGGCAAGGCCCATGCGCCCGTCGGCTGGATTGAGACCCAGCGCGTCCTAGACGGCAGCCTTATCAATGCCGAGATTCCTACCACCGACAGTAACCGTGGCGCCTTCTGGGGGACGAGTATCGGAGATAGCGCGGGGAAGGGCTCGATCATTCTCTACCCGATTCCCCGACGTCCATTACTATCGCTGTCGCAGCTCGGTACCGTGGCCTACGCCGAGCAGAACACCGATGCGGATCTGACGGTGGGCTCGTCCTTCGCCCATCCCGGCATCGGCGACCTGAGCCGCATCGTCGAATGGCCCGGACCGCGCGACCTATTCCCGAGCGAAGCCGCCCTCGCCTCCGACGTGAAGGGCCCGGTGCCTGAACTCGGCTACGTAGCAAAAGCCATGGGAACGCGTCCCGTCCGAAATCGAACTAATGTCCGAACTGACCACGCCTTCGCCGCCAACTACGCGCTCTGGGACACCTACTACTTCAGCGGGTTGAATCTGCAGGCCAACTCCTACTCACACCTCGACGGGACGCCCCGCGACTGGCCGAGTTCCGGCGCCGACCTACCACTGGACAATACAATCCGCACGCAGCAGGCCACCGCGCTCACCGCGGCCGGCATCATCAACGCGACGACGTTCGCCAGCCTGAAGACGGCACTCAACGATGGACGGAAGCCTCTCGCCAACAAGCGAATGACCTACCTCGCGGACGGTAAGCCCTCGTTCACGCTTAATCCTCAGTATCAGACGGCGCTGCGCCTGCCGGAGACCGAGTTCCCGCATCCCAAATACCTCGCGCGTACGTCGCTTTACGACGGCGGCTTCAACGTGAACTCGACCTCGCGCGCCGCTTGGCGAGCCGTACTCGGCGGGCTCAAGGGACAGATGCTGCCCGACGCCACGAACCCCGCCAATCCGGCGATGACCGCGCTGACCAAGTTCGCGCGGGCCTTCGGACCACCGGATACATCGGGCAACGACCCCTGGACACAGTATCGCGAGCTGACCGAACCCCAGATCGACGAACTCGCACGGCTAGTAGTCCTCGAGGTCCGTAATCGCGGTCCGTTCATGTCCCTCGGCGACTTCATCAACCGCCGACTCGTGAATTCTTCAGGCCCCGAAGACCAGCCGGCTGACACCTTCGGGCTTAAGGGAGCCCTTCAGGCTGCCATCGACAAGAGCTCCATCAACAACACCGCAATCACCGCGGCAGGTGGCACCTTCAGCGCACCGATGGCGACCACGCCGAACGACCCGAACTCCAGCCGGAGAGGAGACGACCAACCCTCCAGCAATACATGGAGTGTATGGAGGGAGTATAGCGCTTACCCGAAGACCCCCGCCAACAAGCGCTTCCCGTCGATCCGGGCGATGAGCCGCACCAGCAACGAAGGCCGTGTCACCGCCGGCCTCGGCGCCCCCGGCATCGTCACGCAGATGGACGTGCTGAACTCCGTCGGCCCGAATCTGACGGCCCGCTCGGACACCTTCGTGGTGCGTGCCTACGGCGAAGCCCAAGACGACGCCGGTAACGTCATCGGCAAGGCCTGGGTGGAGGTCGTGGTCCAGCGTTCCACCGAATACATGGCCATGGCCGTGGGCCAGCGTTACCCCGAATACGTCGAGCCGAACCGCCGTCGACTCGCCTACCGCGTCAACACCAGCGGCGGCCGAGAATACGACAAGCAGGTGCTCGTGGAGACGTATGAAGTCGCGCCGCCGCCCAATCCGCCCGGCGCGACCGCCATCGACCGCACCGCCCTCGCCCAAGAGCAGCGCCTGAACCGCATCATGGGTCGCCGCTTCCGGCCGACCGGCCTGCGCTGGCTGTCCGCCAACGAAATCTGATATGTCCTTCCCGAGAATCCTCACCG
>JBIKIO010000024.1:0-16355 GCA_044361555.1 Opitutales bacterium | reverse complement strand
AACGTAGGTGACTGGAGTCGATTCCATCATCGACTGCGCCAGACGTACAAGCGCACGAGTGCGATTGAGCAATTTCTGGCGGCGATCATCGGCCTTAAGCCTGGCGGCGAGGTCGGAGAGGATTTTATGGAAGTTATCAGCCTTAATGCGAATGACGCCATCCTCGTCCTCGAGGGCAATCTCGAGCTTACGCTCCAGAATAGGAAGATAATAGCCGTCGAGAATTGCGATCAAGAGACTATCCTGATCGAAGCCGGAAGATCCGTCTTCGCCCTCGTCGAGCCACGGCACTACGACGCTTAGACCGGGCTGCCCATCCTTACGGCTTAGATTGAAGTCGCTGCGGAAATCAGCGAGCATCTCGGCGTCCGTAATGGGACCACTGATCGAGTCGCCACCCTCGAGCTTGATGGGCTTACTGAAATAACCGTCGGGACGGTAAACCTTACGCTCCACCTCATGGTACTTGAGGATGCAACTCCCCATCAGGAAGCCCTTCGGGTTGGCTTCGGTCACTGAGTAACCGAAAAGAGTCTGAGCGTGGCTGGATCGAGGAAAGACCTGCTTACCGATGCCCCAGCGACCGAGCTGGTCAGCGGACTTCTCGGTCGCACCTTCAGCCCGGAAGAAATAGAAGAAGGCATTCTTGGCGCCCTCGATAACATCCGTCTGCTCCCAATCGCCGACCAGACCAGTGGTACCGAAGTCCTCAAAGACCAGGAAACCGCACTTTTTGTCGCGGGTCGCCTTACCAGGGCGCAGTCCATTCTTCGGAGCCAAGTAGTGGGACCAGGCTGCACCGAACCACTTTTGATGTTCAGCCGGGGCCAAAGCCTTCGACTGACCAGAAATATAGATGCGGACCTGGGCCTGACCGTTCGGACGATCGGGTCGTGCGTCCAGGGAGTTCTGGATCGCCTCTCGGATCAGTGCCTCACCGGCATTCTTGATGGCGTCGGAAGCGAAGAACTCGCCGGAAACCGGGTTACGGGTCTTCTCGTTCTTAGCCTTAAGGGTAAACGTCCAATTGGCAGCCATGTGCACACTTTCACAATTAAAGCGTAAATGTCCAGGCAGGGGAATGACATTAATACGATTAATATAAAACCACGTTAATCATTCCTGGACATACACACAAAATAGCAGACCTTTTGGGAATGATTCCGAAACGAAGCTGGGCCGTTAAGGTCCGCTGGTCAGACTTCCAGGCGAGCAGCCTATCGGAGCCTGGACAGATAATCGAATTACCGTTCGGCTCCTTCGTCGGGGGTAATCCGCAGGCCGAAGACGAAATCTACCTACTCAAGGAAAAGACCTCCAATCCGGATTCGCCGGCCGGCATCTTCTCCGTAGGACAGGTCATCTCAGCCAATACCCAGGCAATCCGGCTTCAACTCGACGAGAAACGGCTGACCAACAAGAAAAGGCGCCTTAAGTTCACCGCGCTCGAAGAAGACCCAACCATCGAAGACTTTGAAGAAAGCTACGCCGTGGAATGGGAATATCACCTCCTGAGTCCCCGCACCTCGCTCCGACTAGAACTGATCAGCATCAAGACCGGCCAAGATTTCGACCGCGAAGACTCCATGCGCTGCCTGCTCGCCTACGAGGAGTGCCGCAGCAAGGGCCTGAGCTTCGAGAAGAGCGATCCCGTCATCAGGGCTGCCCTGGAAACCGGCCGCCTTATGACAAGCGTGATTTTCAAACTGGCGAACTTCACCGCTCTCGACCCCAGGGCGGCCGCCAAGGGATTCATCGATGTAGCGAAAATTGACCGAGAAGTTTGGGCGACATACTTTATCGTATCCAGAAATGAGATAGATACTTCGAGATTACGTGATGACCTAGCTCGTCACGAGTTCAGCGACCCCCTCACATTCGTCCTTGAAGATAAAGCTGAGCCTACCGACGACTATCAACCAATCCAAGACGAGGATAAGCGCCAGGCTTACGCCCGCCGCGTCCGCAAAGGCCAATCGCGGTTTCGCAAAGCCCTACATACGCTTTACGGCTCACGGTGTGCCTTTACCGGCACGGACGAAGAAACCGTGCTCGAGGCCTGCCACATCATCGCGCACGCCAAAACTGGTGACAACTCGTTGGACAACGGATTGCTCCTTAGATCAGATATCCACGTGCTGTTCGATGAGCACCTAATCACGCTGGCCAACGACGGACTACACATTCTAGTCCATAAAGACGTGTCGGCCCCTGAATACGCCAGACTCAGAGGCACCTTACCAGGCCTGCGCCCATCGACTTCAGAGAGCCACCTGGCCCTCATCCGCAAGCACAACTCAGAACTCGGATGGGTGGTTTGATAATCCTGACGGCAAACTAAGGCATCTTAGCCTTGGCATGGTCTTATATGCTTAGCACTTAACCCGGGACTTAAGCACCTCGAAATCGCAGTCCGTGATGCGATGGACGGCGCGGTGACAGCTGGGGCAAAGCATGATAAGGTCGGAGATCACCGTGACCCTACCCTCTTCGGACTTGGACAAGGGAATACGGTGATGGGCTTCGATGACTTCAACGCCGTAGACCTTGAGCGGCTCGACGCCACAGGCCTGGCAGAAGAGTTTACCGCCGTTGGCCTTGGAAAAAGCGGCCTTGGCGTCACGAGATAGGCCGGCATCGCGCTCGCGCTGGTAGTGCTTCACGAGTTTCTTGGCCCCCTCCGGGCTGGCCTTCTTGGCCAGCTCGACATCCTCCTGCTCCTGCGGCGACAAAGCAATCGAGCCAGGTCCAGCGACGACACCGAACAAGGCTTCCTGAATCTTCGGATTCATCCGTACACCTTGGTCGATGAACTGCTGCGCTAGAAGCACGCACTTCGGCAGGTCTTCCAGGAAATACCTCAGGGCATTATCCTTGATTCGTTTCTGGACACCGGCGCTACCGATTAGACCTTTGCCCGTGGCCTCCGGCATCTTCACACCATGCACGACAGCGCCGGCCAGACCGTTGGCGTTCCAAGCGTAGGCGATGTTACCAAACTTCCGTCCCCACCAGTTCTTGCGGGCCAGCGCATCGGGCGTCTTGCCCGCGAAGGTCGCATCCGCGAGCTCCTTGATGATATCGCTTCGCTGAGCGCGTCCGGCTTGGTGCGCAAAATATCCCAGCAGGCAGAGACACTCGCTCTGTACGTGCTGTTCAAAGGTGAGTTTGTCATTATTCATATTTTTAATATAAAACTGCCGACGCGCCCACGCCGACGCCAGCCGGACCCAGGCCCAGTTATTCACACCCAGCCGTCCTAGCTCCTACGGGCATAATATCTCCCGCCCCACCCGGCCCCGGCTTGCGCTTACCTTCAGGGATGGTAGCCATAGGCATACCCTATTTCGTCCATGCCCAAGGAAATCCCGAGCCCAACCCTTTACACCGGCACCGACCTTGAGCAGCTCGGCCGGGAACTGGCGCGCAACCTGGAGAAGCATCCGCCGACGGATCCGTTCCTACAGGACATCATCCTTGTCGACGGCAAGGCCGTCAGCAACTGGCTCACGCACGCCATCCTCGGCTCTTCGGAACTGCGCGTACACATGAACGCGCAGCTGATGAACACGCGGAGGTTCGGGGCCTGGGCGGCGAGCATCCTCGAAGACCTTCCTGAAGTGCGAGGCAACGCCCTCAACTCCCTGCCCGCCCGCATCTATCGCCTGCTGGGCACCGGCACCCACCTCGAAAGCTGGCGCAAGTGGAGCGGCATCACGGACTCGGCCCTCGAGGGGCCGAAACAAGCCGAAGCCGAAGTCGTCCGCTGGGGATTGGCATTCCGGCTCTCCCGGCACTTTCAGGACCTGATCCGAAACGACGCGGCCTGGATCATCCGGGCAGAAAAAGGCGGCACGGCCGGACCGGATGACCGCTGGTCTCCGCTGTGGTGCTCCGCGGCCAATGAGATCCGCGCCGAAGCCGAAAGCCCGATGATCCACGACGTCGACGTGCTGGAGGCGCTCTCGAACGACCCGAAGGCTGCGGCTCATCGGCGCAAGCTGGCCGATGCCATCCCCGGCCGCCTCACGTTCTTCGCGACCGGAGACGTATCCGCCACCCTCCTGCGCATCCTGAGCATCCTCAGCGAAGTCACGTCGGTCACGATCTATCAGCTGCAGCCGACCGAAGGCCTGCACGAGCGCATGACCACGAAGGAGATCCTTAACTCCTTAGGCACGGACCAGGAAGACATCGACCTCTCCAACCCGGCCCTCTCGCTGCTCGTCTCAGCCGGACGCTACTACCGACTACAATTCGAGAAATTCCAGGACCGACTCGCTTCGTGCCAGACCGAGCAAGTCGCCGCCGCGGAATCCGATGGCACCCGCCTGGCCGAACTGAAGCGCGCCCTGAGAATCATCGCGACGGGCGAGGAGTTCATCTCGGCTCCTCTGGCCGAAAGCGACGATAACCCCAGCATTTCGATTCACCGCTGCCACGGCCCACTCCGGGAAGCCGAAGTCCTGCGAGACCAACTCCTGGCCGCGATGCAGGAGGACCCTTCGCTGAAACAAGGAGACATCCTCGTCCTGACCCCGACGCCCGAAACGTATGCCCCGCTTCTGCGCGCCGTGCTCGGCAGCCGGCAGCCCGCCTTTGACGTCGGCACCGCCAACATCTACGGGGCCAGCAGCTCTTCCTTCGGCTCCCTCGTCAAGACCCTCGTCGAACTACCCGGAGGCCGTATCACCGCCGGCGAGATTCACACCATGCTCTCGACGCGAGCCATGCAAGATCGCCTGCAGTGGGGTGCAGATGACCTCGAAATCGTCCAGTCTTGGATGGAGGAGGCTCCGTTCTACTGGGGCTTCGACAAGGCACACCGCCAAAAATTCCGAGCCATATCGGCGGACAACCCTACGGAAAGCGACGACGACACCTCTCATGAGCCCACCGACATCGGCACGCTCATCGACTTCCGCAAGCGCCTGGCTTTCGGCACGGCCCTCGCGCATCGCGTCATCGAAACAGGGGACACCATGCCCATGCCGGGCATCACTGGCCGCGAAGGACTCGATCTCGCCAAGGACCTGGGCGACGTGCTGGACCCGCTCATCGCTTGGATCAAGGCGGCGCAAGCGCCCAAGTCGCTCGCCGACTGGGTTGATGAATTCCGCAAGGCGACCACGCTGCTCCCTGGCGGCAAAGACTACGTCCGTCAGAACAAGGAGCTCGGTCAGGCGCTCGAACGACTCAAGCAACAAGGTAAGGCGATGAGCGATGCCTCCGCCGGCCTGGCCGACTCGGTGAGCCATGCGCTCTTCTGCCAGATGCTCCTCGACCAGTGCGACTTCGAGGCCGGCTCCGGACAGTTCATGTCAGGTCGCATCACCCTGGCCCCGCTGCGCGCGACCTCGATACACCCGGCGAAGGTCGTCGCCTTTATCGGCATGTCCGATGGGGCCTTCCCCATCAAAGCCCGCGGAATGGGACCCGAGATCGCCCAGGAAAAGAAGGTCAAAGGCAAGTCGGCGGTCCCGCTCTTGGCGGCGTTGGGCTCCAGCTGTCAGGAGGACACCTCCATGCACGCCTTCATGCTCGGGCTACTGGCCGCAAAGCAACGCGTCATCGCGACCTTCGATGGCTACGCCGGCTCGACCGGCAAGAAGGCGAGCGCCGCCCTGCCCGTCGAAATCCTTCGCCGCGCCTGCGTCAAACTCGGCCCAGGCTTCGCGGTGAGCTACCATGCCTTGGCCGATTATCAGGCACCGCGCAGCTCCAAGGAACTGGCGAAAGAAACGCCGGTGCCGGCGACCCATGACAAGCATGCCGGCAAGGTCTTCGACGCCCTCAAAGCCGGCGAGCATGACTCGGCGATCGAACCTGAAACCGGCGGCTTGCTCACCGAGCTGAGCCTGCAGGATTGGGCCAGACTCTGGACCAACCCCCTGACCAGCGCCCTCTCGGAGCTAGGCATCAGGCCACCCCGTAAAAAAACCAGCCTGGACGACTCCGAACCCCTCGAAGCCAACGCGAGCGTGACCTACACCGCCAACGACTGGGTCAGCCGGTGGCGAGATGATGTCGCTCCCGGCCAACCGAGACGCGGCATCCCCCCGACCCCTACCGGTATCCACACCTTGGCGAAAAGCATGAAAGGGCTACGCGAGAAAAGCGGGGTCTTCCCCGCCGGAGCCCAAGGCCACCAACTCCTGGAACAGCTCCTGGCAGTGCAGGCCGCACTGGAAATCGAAGGACTGGCGGAACAACCGCTCAAAGACGCGCTAGGCACCACCAAGCCGGCCACCGCGCACCTGATTAGCTCGCTCAAGTTACCCCGGATGCAGGCTTACGAGAACCAGGACTACCAGAGTCCTGACTCTGAGGCACGCGGCGCGCTGGTCCTGACCGTGGAATACACGCCGGACTGGGATGATTGCCTCACCGGCCTAGCCATCCTCTGCAAATATGACCAGGAAGGAATAAAATACCGTAAAGTGACCGTTATCGGCACGAAAAACATCACTGAAAAAGCCACAGTGGAATCGCTGCTTGAAGTGACCAAGCGCGAAGTCGAAGTCACCGACCTGGGCGTCGAGAGGCTCCGCAAGGGCTTTGATCAGTTAGCCGCCAGCCCGCTATCCTCCAACCGACCGTTGGTGATGAACCTTCTGAAGGTAGCCTTCGCCAACCACATCCCCAACGTCGACACGAAGAAGAACACGAAGATCGGCCGAGACCTGCGCATGGAGGACCTGATGCCGAGCAAGCATAACCCTCACAAGCATGAGCAGAGACTCGTGATGCCCGAACGCTTTGACCTGGAAGGCTTCAATCGCATCGCCCGCGAGATGTTCCAGCACGATGGCAACGTCGTCAGACTGCCTCGCCCTAAGGCCGAACCCCCAACTGAGCCAGCGTCAGCCCCGGCGAAGAAGACCAAGAAAGATAAGCCCAGCAAATGAAACCCATGAGCAATCCCAAAGACTTCAACTACCTGAAAGCCCCGCTCGAACCGGGCTTCAGGGCGATCGAGGCCGGCGCCGGCACCGGCAAAACCTACAGCCTCATCTGGGTTGTGGTCCGCCTGATCCTGGAGCAGCGCAAGCAGGCCCGCGAAATCCTGATGGTGACCTTCACCGAGGCCGCCTGCCTGGAGATGCGCCAACGCCTGCGTGAGATGCTAGAAGGCATCGAAGCCGGAGAACTCAGCGACCACGACCAGGGCGAACTGGCCAAGATCATCCAAGCGGCGAAGCTCTCCGCCGCCGAGGCCAAGAAGCTCGCGGAAAAGGCGCTTGATCAGCTGGGCCGCATGTCGATCACGACCATCCACGGCTTCTGCCAATCCGCCTTCGCCGAGCATGCCGTGAACGCCGGCTTCGCCCCGACGTCCGGCGCCCCGGTCGACGGAGGGGTGATCGCTGAAGGCATCGCCACGGACTGGAAACGTTCCGGCCGCTCACCTCAGGCGAAGCTTTCCCAGGTAGCTAAGGCGGTCCGCATCCTGATGTCCGATCCCGCCTGCGACATCTCCGCCCTGCCAGAAGGCGCAGCCCTGAAGACTTTCGTCGCCGAGCGACTGGCCGTCGAATCTACGGTGACTTTCGACGACCTGATCCTGAGACTGCGCAATGCGCTGCTTCCGGAGAAAGCCGGAGCCAACAAAGAACCTAAAGCCCTGACTGAAGCGACCGAGCGGGCCAAGGAGCTGACCGAGCAGATCCGCAAGGCCTACAGCTGCTGCCTCATCGACGAATTCCAAGACACCGATGCGGCCCAGTGGGATGTCTTCGAACACCTCTTCGGGAGCGAAGCCGCCACGAACCAGGGAGCTTTGCTCATCGTCGTCGGTGATCCCAAGCAGGCGATCTACGGCTTCCGCGGCGCCGATCTCTACACCTACCTCAAGGCGGTCAAACAGAGCGAAGGCGGCCAAGGGAGCACCTTACGGCGGAACTTCCGTTCGACCAGCGACATGATCGCATTCTTCAATGCGCTCTTCGGCCACCAGGATTTCTTCGGCAACAACAAGGAGACGCCGATCGCCCACCCGCTTGCGATGCCCCCGAAGGGCGACGCCCCCCAGACGCCTCCGACCAACAAGCCGGTGAGGCTCCTGGACGGCAACAACCCTTACGCCGTGGCCAACGAAGTAGCCAGGCTGCTCAAACTGCAACCGGCCGAAAAGACCATCGGCGTACTGGTGCGCAACAACGACCACGCCAACACCCTGCATCGCGCCCTGGTGGAGGCGGAGATCCCCGCGGCGCTCGAATCGACCCAGTCGGTCTACGAGACTCAGACGGCCTTCCAGTCCTTCCTGCTGCTGCGGGCCGCCCTCCGGCCCAATGATTCCAGCGCCCGCAAATCCCTGCTGATCTCGCGGCCGGCCCTCTTCGACAACCTACCCGAGAACATCGTGGACGCCTCGGCAGACCAGGAGGATGACCAAGTCCTGACGATTCACAACGCCGTCGCAGAGTGGCTGGCGGAATGCAACAAGGCCTGGAAGGAGAAAGGCTTCAACGCCTGCTGGCAAATGCTGACGCGGAAAGAGCCGATGGCAGGCCTGACCTCGGTGCGCGAAGCCCTGGCTCGCTGCGCCTTCCGGACCCGGGCGCTGATCGACCTGACGCATGTCGGCGAACACCTAGGCTTCATCCAAGCCGAGCGAAGACTCGACCCCGAACAGCTGCTGGCCTACCTGCAGCTCAAGGTCGAACAGTCAGGACAGGATGAAGATGAGCCCTCCGACGCCGCCCCCGACGAATGCCTCCGGCTGGAATCGGCCAAACCGCAGGTCGTCGTGCAGACGATCCACAAATCCAAGGGACTCGAATACGACTCCGTCGTCCTAGTCATCAAGAATCGAAAGAATGCCCCGACCTTCCCTGGCAACGTCCTGCGCACCAAGGAAGCCCGCGTGCTCACCGCCGGCAAGAAGGACGCCAAGGACAACAAAGCCAAGGCCCAACAACTGACGGACCAAAACACGGACGAGGATGCGCGCCTGCTCTATGTGGCCATCACCCGGGCCAAGAGCATGCTCAGTATCTTCAATGATGCCGTAGCCGAAGACTTAGACAAAGAGTACGGCTTCCACAAAGTCCTCAGAAGCTGCGGGGTCGACCCAGCCAGCTGGACGACATCGCCGGAGGCCACCCCTCCGGAACACACCGTCAGCCTCGGAGCACTCATCGAGGTCGATGTCGCCAATACCAAGCTAACGAAACAGCCTACCGAGCGTGCCGAAGGATCAGCGTCGACCGCCCTGTCCGGGCCGACAGTCGTCGCACTCCGCACCGGACTCGACAAGGCTTCGCTGCCCGAATCACGCGGCTGGTCGAGTTTCTCGGGCCTGACCAAGAACCACGCGAAGAAAAGACCGCGCGACCCCGAAGTCGGCGGCGAAGACGAAGACGAGGATGAAGCCAAGGGCACCAGCGCCGAAAAAACGTCGAAGCTGCTGATCAGTGATGAGATCAAAGGCGCGGAATTCGGCACCGTCATCCACGAAATCCTCGAGGTCATCGACTTCCAGAAAGCCGGCGACGATCCGGAAAAGCTCGCCCAGGAAATCGCAGCCAAGCTGATCACCCAGCAAGTGCGACTCCCGGCCGGAGAGGCGAACTGGGGTCGTATCTCGAAGAACCTCGCCAAATCCTGCGAAGCCTGGCTCAAAGCGCCCCTCCTGATCGGCAAAGACCAGCCGGGGCATCGGGTCTGCGATCTTCCACGGAAGAAATGCCTGCCCGAGGTCCGCTTCGCGATGCGTGGCCGCTACCGCCCAGACAAGCTGGAGTCCCTCGCCGCGGTCTTCGCCGAAGAATTCGGAGCAGACTCGCCGTTGGCCGACCTGAAACTTGGCCGCATCAACCTGGACGGCATCCTGACCGGAGTCATCGACTTGGCGTATGAGCACGAAGGACGCTTCTACATCCTGGACTGGAAGACCAATCACCTGGGATCGGAAGCCAGCGACTATGACCAAGCTGGTCTGGATAATGGCATCGCCGCCCACTCCTACCAGATCCAGTTCAGCCTCTACGCCGCGGCCTTGGACTTACACCTCCGACATGTTTACGGGGACAAATGGGAATACGATCCTGCCAAGGCCAGACCTGGGCAATTCAGCTTCGGCGGAGTCCAGTATGTGTTCCTCCGCGCCTTCGGACTGAAGCCCGACGGCCTGGGATGTTATTACCACCTGCCCAGCCAACGCTTCATTCAGAAGCTCCAAGCCGCCTTGACCAAATGAACACCTCTCAACTCGTCAGCGACCGTGACCCCGACGTCGAAAAGGCGGACGTCCTCGCGCGTCGTCTGGTCGAAGCCTACGGCCTCACCGTCAGCCCGGAAATCCACGCCGTCATCACCCAGGCGTATCACGACGTCCTTTCGGGCGCTTCATGCAGCACCGTTGAATTAAGCCCTGAAAAACTGTTGAGCTCGAGCGGCATCCTGTTCGGCGAGTGCGTCTGCTCCGAATCAATCGGTGAGCGCCCCTCCCAGCCCATCGCCGTCCAGGCCTGCGAAACGGGCAGCCGGATTTACCTGCGCGTCATGGATGATGCCGAAGAGCGGGTCGCCTGGCATCTGCGTCAACTCAATGCGCCCCGGGCAACCCCGTGGAAGGTCGACCCGAAAGCACCGCACATCGCAGCCCTCAACCTCGCGGAAGAGAAGATCCCCGCCTTGGTGAAACTCGGGGCGCGCCGGCTGGTCATCGCCACCGGCGGTCCCGGCACCGGCAAGACCCATCTCATCAAAGGCTTGCTAACCACCGCCATCATCGACGGAGGCATCGACATCACCGCGATCCGGTTGGCCGCGCCGACCAATCGCGCCGCCGACCGCATGCGCCAGTCCCTCGCGGCCACCGCCGGACTCGAAGGCGTCCACCCTGCCCAGACGCTCCACAGCCTGCTCGGCGACCGGGAGTCCCTGGCAGCCGCGCGCCTCGTCATCGTGGATGAATCCTCCATGGCCGACCTCACGCTCATCGGCCGGCTGCTGCGCAGAATGGAGCACCCCGAGGCCTCCTTGGTGCTGGCGGGGGATCCCGATCAGCTACCCTCGGTCGAAGTCGGCAGCGTCTTGGCCGACCTCGTGAGCGCCGAAGGCTTCGCCAAGGATTGCTGGATCAAACTAGGCAAGACCCACCGCTTCGAGGATGAGTCCGACATCGCCTCACTTGCCAAGGCCGTCATGACCGGGGACGAGGCATACCTGGCCCAGCCCGGCAGGACCGAGGCGTTCAAGATGGACGCGCTATGGGATTACCTCGAAGGAGATGGCGCCCCCAAGGCCTTCAGCGAGATCAAGGGCCTGGCGGAAAAAGGTGATACGGAATCGATGAGACAGGCGCTGGCCCTGCTGGGCAGACAGCGCGTGCTCTGCTCTCACCGAGTCGGCAAGTCCGGCGCCGTGCAGCTGTCCAAGCTGATCCTCGCCAAGCTCAGACTCGCCAACGCGCGCAGCGACGGAGCGGTCATCATGGTCCTGCGCAACGACCATCGCCTCGGCATCTACAACGGCGATGTCGGCATCGTCTCTGACGGTAACGCCCATTTCGCCAATCGCGGAGTCCTGCTTCGGCTCGGCTTGAGCTCGTTACCCGAGCATGAGTTGGCCTTCGCTTCGACGATCCACAAGGCCCAAGGATCCGAGTATGAACGCGTGGCGGTCGTCCTAGGGGAAAGTCACCAGGCGAACTTCATGACGAAGAATATGCTGTATACCGGCATCACCCGCGCCCGAAAGGACGTCCGGCTCTTCGAAACAAAGGGCGCCTTGGCCAAGTGCCTGGTTGCCGCATCCATACGCGCTTCAGGCTTAGGAGATAGACTTAGTCGCAAGTGAGCCTGAAAGAGACCCCCATGACGCGCTGGTATTGGCGCGAGATCCTGAAGAAGGGAACCCTGATCGAGGAATACGTGGCCGTCGAACGGCCTGACGATGATTCTAACGCGCCCCGATTCATGGATGGCCTCGTCATCCTGGACGGCCCCTTCGAGATTTCAGACGAGGTCCGGCGGGACATCGCCGGCAAAGATGTCGTCGTCATCCAATCCAAGAACAAGAGACTCGGTATGTACCTGATGGGACAGGCGCTCTTCTCCCGGCAACTGATCCTCGCGAAAGGCGCCAAGAGCGTCCGCTCCGTCGCCGTCTGCCGTAAGGATGACAAGGTCATGCGTCCGATGCTAGAAGCTCATCCTGGCATCGAAGTAGTCTTCTGCCCGGCGGAGATCAGAGCAGAGGAACGCGAATAAGGCATGCCTGTAAGATCCGATCATTTCTGGGGATTCATCGGCCTCATGATCGTGGGGGCTGTGCTCTTTGAGGCTTTGCCGAAGTCACTACACTTCATCCCAGGCGTGATCATGCTTGTCGGCTTCGGGCTCCTCATCCGCGGCATCGCCCTCGGCATCCATCAGACCGCGCAGAACAACGGCGGTTATGGCTCATGCCTTCTTGGCATAGCCAAGGGATTCGGAGTGCTGTTGCTCATCTGCCTCGTGATTGGCCTGCTGGGCAAAGGGTGCAGCTAAATCAGGATGACCGGGCCGGTCATCCCTGCCTCAGTCGACGCGGAGCTTAGGGAAGCGCTTACGGACGTGGTTGATGACCTGTTCGAGCTGGCCATTTAGCTCGAAGGCTTCGGCGACGAAGCCGTGGTGGGTACAAGCCATGGAGACCGTGGGCTTGGCCCCGCCGGTGATGACGATCAGGTAGTGCGGCGCGACGCGCACCACGACGGCCTCAACCCCACCCTTCCCCTTCACGATGTCAGCGGAGAGGATACCTGACGCGGCGGAGCCGCGATCAAGTTGATCGGTTGATTCGTTGGCCAGTTGGCCAGAACTGTTTGTTTTCGGGGATACGGGGACACGGGAGGTACGGACGGGCTTGGTGGGCTTTTTCATGGTGGTTCAGCGTGGAAGGGAAAGTTGGGAGATCAGGAGCGAGCAGTAGGGCCGTGTTCGCCGAAGCGAGTGATGATGATGGCGCCACAATCCTCACAGACGGCGAAGTGGATCGACATGCAGTCGGCCGGACTATGTCCGAAGCCCAGGGTGATGTGCATACGCCCGCGGAGCAGTTTGCCGTCGTGCATGGCGTCGTAATGCGAACCGTACTTCTGTTCCTGGGTGTCGGAAAGCTGCAGAGTGACCGGCAGCCCGACCTCCTTCTCCCAGAAATCCTTGGCGGCCATACCCTGGTGAAGGCCTCCACGGATCAGGCCGGCGGCAATGGTCAGTTTTACGATGATGGGCTCAAGCTGATGGACATGACGAAATGGGCAAACAAGAGCCAGATCCTGCGCCTTGGACGTAAAGACCACACGCCCCACGATGTCAGGATTCGTCATGCATTCGTCGACAAACTGCGCGACGTTCTTGGCAGCCTGCTTGGGCGGCTTGCTGTCAGGCTCGCGAGGAGGAGGCGCTTCGTTCTGCTGCTGACGCAACGGCAGGAAGGCACGCAGCAATTCCTTCAGGCGCTGCCAAAGTGACGAGGCACACGACTTGAACTGAGCGACGAGCTGCGTACGTCCACCCTGGTCGAAGATGCGAAAACGCACGCAAGCGCCAGGCAGCATGACGCGGTAGGCGTTCTGACCGAAGCGACAAAGCGAAGCGCCTTCGATGGATTCCGGGACATGACAGAGGGCCCAGAACAACGAGTCCGCGGAAGCGAATACGTCGAAGCTGAGGCGATGGTTTTTACGGGCGAAGTGACACATGGGGAGAGCCCAAACCTAGCCGATGGCGGCTGGAACGCCAAGGCGTTTCTTTTGTAAAGCATTGGTAGTAATGTATTTATGAATGTAATTCTAGCAGCGCTAGTAGTGATTGAGCCGCTCGAATTCGAGTAGTCCTAGCAGCACTAGGATTACCAGGAACAGATACATCGCATTATGTCGTGCCCCACGGACAACTCTTGGACCACGGCAGAACTACGCAGGCATGGTCCCCACGGTGTCGCAACCGACCGGGACAAGACCATGCGAGATGACCGATGTACCAAGGCCTTTAGGCCTAAGGCCCCAAACCGTCTTGAAAGATGGCTTAAGAAGATAATCCTCCGGCCAAGCCCAGCCCCTTATGAAGACGCCGCAGGAACTCGCAAAAATCGCCGCCATGCGCCTGACATGGCTGGCCGTAGCCGCCGGCCTGGCCTTGGTCGCCCTGACCATATTCTGGGTCAAGATGCAGAATGCGAAAGAAGCGGCCGAAGTCGCGCCGGCCGAGCCCACCGCAACCGTCCCCCTGGAGTCGCTGTCCGCGCTCACCTCCAAGCTCAAAACCCTCACTGCCAAAAGGGATGTGCTCCTCAAGAACTTCGTCCAGACCGGCGACAAATTCAAGCATCCCAAGATCTACAGCCATATCAAAAAGAACGGCAGTCATGAGTTTGCGAATGGAAGCCTCTTCCTGCTCTCAGCCACCGCCGACGGCTTTCTTCATATAGAAAGAAGCGACATGCTCAGCTTCAACGCGAACGGTGAGCTTTTCCGGATAAGGTTCAAACGTACGACGGACGAATATCTTTACCGCGGAAGAGCCATCTCACCAAGCGACATAGCCGATGGTTACATCGCCAAGGACACCCTCGAAGCACAAGACAAGGTTATCTTCAAGGGACTTCGTGAATTCTGCGCCTTCCTCGCATCCGACCAAGGGAAGTCTCTTAAATACATCGAAGTAAAGCACCACAGCGCCGGCGTCTCATCGAACGCACACAGGATCGACGATGAGAATCTTGACGCGCTTCGAAACACCATCGAACTCTTCGTGGTCCTGGAAGAAATCGAAAAGACATCCAAAGAGATCAAGTCACGCTAAGGAAAGAAATATCCGGGGCGGTGCCACGATATCACCTGCGAACACCGCAGCATAATCCCCGGGTCTCAGGCTCCCTTTGAGCCCGGAATAACATCTTCGGGTGACGGGCCCAAGCAACGGAAGCTAAGGCAACGGCCTTTCGGCCATCGGGCGCTGGTGCTTGGGTTCCAGCGGCTGAAGGCTGAACGGCTGATTCCCGAAAGGCCGACTTCCGTGGCCGTCACCCGTCACCTGAGAATGCGTATCTAATCGGATGCGATGTCATCGCATCCCTACCTCAAGGCGACTAGGGGCTTTTCCGGCTTGAGGGAAGACGGACATGAGTCACGATAGGCTACGCAATGGGGCTTGGTTCGAACGGTCGTCGATTCCGACGGCCTTCCTGAAAGGGATAGGACAAGCCTCGCCTCTTTAACGCCACAAGCTCCGGAATCGCCTCAGCGATCGGAGCCGGGGGGCTAAGTCGCTGATACGTCCAGCGTGATCCCAGGCATGGAATCCAGCGGACGAATATGCCTACCCAGTCTCTACTTTAGATCCAGTCGTAGCTTCAGGCCGACGATGCGGGCGTAGGCCTGGATGTCGCCGAGACTGAGGTCGGCATCCTGGCTGTCCTCGATCTTGGAGATACGGCTCTGGCTGCAGCGGAACTTAGCGGCCATCTGCGCCTGGGTGAGTCCGGCGGCCACCCTGGCGATAATCAGCTGATCGATGAGCCTGGTCTTGGTCGAGAGCTGGCGGACGGCTTCGGCGACCCGACGATAGCCGTGTCCACGAAGCATCTCGTCGACGCTACGATAAGTACGACCAGGGGCAGCGGGACGACGGGGGGTGGCTTTGAGCGAGGCCATGGTCAGGAATTGAGTGAGCGTGCGACGGGTGAAAGGCGGGCGAGGTCTGCTGACTGGGACGACTTGTCGCCGATGCCAAGGAGGTGGAGAGTCCGGAGGTCGGCTTGGGCATAACAATAGAGCCTCGTTTCCTGCAGGCGCCCTGCCCCGCCGCGCTGATCGAGCGCGACCATACCGTGCGGCTCCGGATGCAGGAAACCGGCTTGGATGGAGCGGGCGGATGGACTGCGTGCGAGGAGAGTCATATAGCGTTCTAGGTTGCGAAGGATGGCCGTAAGTTCCGCCGGCCGCTTCTTCGTATACCAACGCAGATCCCGCAGGTAGGAAGAATGAGGCAAGAGGACCCAGCTGCTTTTGTCGTCATGCATAGTTATTCGTTTTTGGAATAAAGTCAAGAGGGGCTGAAAACCTAGGGGGCACGTTGGCAAGGTGACACGTTGACATGGGTAGCGAGTTAGGGAACGGGAGGGCCTGAATAATAAACTGCCGATGCTCAGAATGGCTGGCGAATCGCCAAAGTCCCTAGACCCGGCTTAGGGTTGTACACCAAAAGGTAGGGGCGCGACGGTGTCGCGACCGTGGGTAAGGCTCTTTGAGGTCGCAGTATGCGACCTCAAAAGGGATCCGGACGGACGCGTCGCCGACGCGTCCCTACCCGATGCGGCCAAGTCGCGAGCGGATGGCGGTAAGCGGTTGGCGGTTGGGA
>JBIKIO010000110.1:0-5074 GCA_044361555.1 Opitutales bacterium | reverse complement strand
TGATCGGCAGCCTTCCGCTGCGCTCCCAGCAGCTCACGCTGCTCGGCTCGCTCGCCACGCACCCGACCGTCACGGCCAAGCGCCCCATCAAACTCGACGCCGAGCCCGCCGCCCTCGCCAAGTTCGCGAAGAGCAAGGATGCCGCGATGCTCAAGGCGCTCGCCTGGTTCAAGAGCACCGTCGTCTGGCCGGGCAAGCCGGGCGTGGTCGTGCCGACCACCAAGGCCCTCACCAATGAGGAGCAGATGCTGTCCGATAACGGACGTCAGACATACGCCGGTCTCTGCGCCGCCTGCCATCAGCCGACGGGCAAGGGTCTCGAAGGCCTGGCTCCGCCGCTGGCTGAATCCGAGTGGGTACTTGGCGAGCCAGACCGCATCGTGAAGGTCGTCATGCATGGCCTGCGCGGCCCCATCAAGGTGAAGGGCGTCAGCTACAGTTACGACATGCCCGCCGCCGGTTTCCTCACCGACGAACAGATCGCCGGCGTCCTTACGTATATCCGCCGCGAATGGGATCACGAGGCCTCGCCCGTGCCCGTCGACCTCGTGAAGAAGATCCGCGCGGAGAACAAAGGCCGCACCGATGCGTGGACGGAGCCGGAGCTGGGGAAGAAGTGAGGGTAGGGACAGCACCACGTGCTGTCCTCAGTGCCTGCATGCAAGGTGACGGGTGACGGCCACCAGGGCCTCAGCCATTCAGGAGTCAGCATCTCAGCCATCGGCCATCGGCTCCGGTCTTCAGCCTTGCCTCAGTCCAAGATTCCAACCGCATCCACCTGATATGGGTAGGGTCGGGATCGCGTCACGACATAGCTGCATCGAGGTAGGGGCAGCACCGCGTGCTGCCCTAGCGGCCTCGGGTAGGGCGGTGATTGCCATCACCGCCGTTTGCATCCGAATCGGCAAGTCATCGGCCCATAGCTAATCAAGGTGAGGTCGTCCGCCCGTCCGCGAACGGACGTGATGGTGATCACGTCCCTACCTCTGAATCACTCCGCAAACCCGTGCTCTTTCAGCATCCGGGCGACGGATTGGGGCAGGGCGGGGCGGATCGCGGTGGGGACGACCTTCTGCGCTTCGACGGTGCAATGCAGGTAGCCGAGCTTGCGTTCGGCGTCGGCGTCGCGGCCGGCGGCTTCGAGCCAGCGCTGGAGCACCGCGGCGGCACGCGCCCACTCAGGCCAGTCGCTGTCGGCGCCATCGGCGGCCTCAACGAGCTTACACAAAGCGCAACCGCCAAGGAAGCGTTCGACCGCGGCGGCATCTTCCGCTCCTACGATCGCAACAAGCTTCTCCCGTTCGCGCGCTTCCATGGTCAGGTCTTGTAACCGAGCACCGGGCGCAGCCAGCGCTCGGCCTGCTCGATGGTCCAGCCCTTGCGCTTGGCGTAATCCTCGACTTGGTCGCGGCCGACATTATCGACGTCGAAGTAAATCGACTGCGGGTTGCCGAAGTAGAGGCCCGATACGGAGGCGGCCGGGTTCATGGCGTACGATTCGGTCAGGGTGCAGCCGAGGCGGTCCGCGTCCAGCAGGCGCCAGAGCTCGGCCTTCTCGGTATGCTCCGGGCAGGCGGGATAACCGGCGGCCGGACGACGGCCGGCATACTTCTCATCGACGAGTTCTTCGACGGTGAGGGTTTCGTTCGGCGCGTAACCCCAGAGCTCCTTGCGGACCTCGCGGTGCAGCCATTCGGCGCAACCTTCGGCGAGGCGGTCGGCGAGGGCCTGGATCATGATCTGGCGATAAGGGTCCGTCTTTTTGAACGAGGCGGCGTAATCCTCGACTTCCTGGCCGGCAGTCACGGCGAAGGCACCGAGGTGGTCGCCTTTTTCGGTCGAGACCAGGTCGGCCAGTGAGCGACAGGTGGTGACGGTGGGGCGTTGACGCTGGTCGCGCAGGAAGTGGAAGCGACCGATCTTGTTGGCTTGGGCTGCGTCGTCGAAGACCTCGACGTCGTCGCCGACGCGACGGGCGGCCCAGAGGCCGGCGACGCCGCGGAGGTGGACGCGGTTGCCGCGGATGATCTCGTCGAGTTCGGCGCGGCCGGCATCGAAGGTCTTCCGGGCTTCGCTGCCATACTTGCCGGACTTGAAGATCTGCGGGAACGCGCCCTTCAGCGACCAGGTCACGAAGAACGGCGTCCAGTCGATGATCTCGGCCACGGCGGCCGGGTCGATGCGTTCGAAGAGCGTCACGCCGGGCTTACGCGGGGCGGGCTGGACCGGGGCGGTCGTGATGAGCGGGCGCTGGCGGGCCTCGGCCAGCGGGATGACCACGGCGGGTTGCTGCTTCTCGTAGGCCTCGCGCATCTCGGCCTGTTCGGTCTTCAGGTCGCCGATGAAACCTTCGCGCTTGGACGGGTTGAGCAGGTCGCTGCAGACCGTGGTGACGAGGGAGGCGTCGCCGACGTGGACCATCGGGCCATCGTAATGTTCGGCGAGTTTGATCGCGGTGTGCTCACGGGAGGTCGTGGCGCCGCCGATGAGCAGAGGGGTGCTGATGCCGGCGCGCTTGAGCTCGCGGGCGACGTTCACCATCTCGTCGAGCGAAGGCGTGATCAGGCCGGAGAGGCCGATGAAGTCAGGCTTCAGGCGCTGGGCCTCGGACACGATCTTCTCGGTCGGGGTCATCACGCCGAGGTCGGTCACCGCGTAGTTGTTACAGGCGAGCACGACGCCGACGATGTTCTTGCCGATGTCGTGGACGTCGCCCTTGACCGTCGCGATGAGGAAGGAGCCCTGCGTCGAGCCGCCGACCTTTTCGGCGGCCATGAACGGCTCGAGGTGGGCGACCGCGGTCTTCATGACCTTGGCCGACTTCACCACTTGGGGGAGGAACATCTTGCCTTCGCCGAAGAGCTTGCCGACGACGCGCATGCCGTCCATCAGCGGGCCTTCGATGACGAGCAGGGGCTTGCCCAGCTTCAGGCGGGCCTCCTCGGTGTCGACGACGGCATGGTCGTCGATGCCCTTCACCAGGGCGTGTTCGAGGCGGGCTTCGACGCCGAGCTTACGCCATTCGTTCTTCTTGGAGGTGTCGGCGCCTTCGGTCTTCGTCGCGGCGAAACGCGGCGCGGCTTCGAGCAGGCGGTCCGTGGCGTCCGGGCGGCGGCAGAGGACGAGGTCCTCGACGAGCTCGCGGAGTTCCGGGTCGATCTCGGTGTAGACTTCGAGCATGCCCGCGTTGACGATGGCCATGTCGAGCCCGGCCTTCACCGCGTGGTAGAGGAAGACCGAGTGGATGGCCTCGCGGACCTTGTTGTTGCCCTGGAAGGAGAACGAGACGTTGGACAGACCGCCTGAGGTGCGGACGCCGGGGCAGAGGCGCTTGATCTCCGTGACGGCTTGGATGAAGTCGAGGGCGTAGCGGTCATGCGCCTCCATGCCCGTGCCGATGGTCAGGATGTTCGGGTCGAAGATGATGTCCTGCGGGTCGACGCCGACCTGCTCGGTGAGGATGCCGAAGGCGCGGACGCAGATGCGGACCTTGTCGGCGAGCGTGGCGGCTTGCCCCTTCTCGTCGAAGGCCATGACGATCATCGCGGCGCCGTAGCGGCGGCAGAGGCGGGCCTGTTCGATGAACTTCGCTTCGCCGTCCTTGAGCGAGATCGAGTTCACGATGGCCTTGCCCTGGACGCAGCGCAGGCCGGCCTCGATGATGCCGAACTTCGAAGAGTCGATCATGAACGGCACCTTGGTGATGTCCGGTTCGGTCGCCGCCATGTTCAGGAACTTCGTCATCGCCGCGGCGCCATCGAGCATGCCTTCGTCGAAGTTGATATCGATGACCGTGGCGCCGGCTTCGATCTGCTGCTTGGCGACGCGCAGGGCGGCCTTGTAGTCGCCCTTCTCGATGTGGCCCTTGAAGATCTTGGAGCCGGCGACGTTGGTGCGCTCGCCGACGTTCACGAAGGTGCCGGGGCCGCCGATGATGTTCAGCGACTCGAGGCCGGAGAGCTTGAGGGCGGCTGGGACGGCTCCGGGGACGCGCGCCGGATACTTCTCGGTGCGGCGGCGGATGGCGGCGATGTGGGCGGGCGTGGTGCCGCAGCAGCCGCCGAGGATGTTGACCAGGCCGTCCCGGGCGAAGGTCTCGAGGATGGCCGCGGTGTCTTCGGGGCCTTCGGGGAAACCCGTCGGCGAAAGCGGATTAGGCAGGCCGGCGTTCGGATAGCAGGAGACGAAGATGTCGGCCTTCTTCGCCAGTTCGGCGATGTGCGGGCGCATCTGCTCGCCGCCGAGGGCGCAGTTCATGCCGATGCTGATCGGCTGGGCGTGGCGGACGGAGTTCCAGAAGGACTCGGTCGTCTGGCCGGTGAGCGTGCGGCCGGAGGCGTCGGTGATCGTGCCGGAGATCATCACCGGCAGGCGGAAGCCGCGGGCCTCGAAGGCCTCGTCGATCGCGAAGAGGGCGGCCTTGAGCACGAGCGTGTCGAAGACCGTCTCGCAGAGGAGGAGGTCCGCGCCGGCGTCGATCAGGGCGTCGACCTGTTCGCGGTAGGAGTCGCGCACCTGGACGAACGTCACGTCGCGCTTGGCGGAATCGTTGACGTCGCGGGACATCGACAGGGTCTTATTCGTCGGGCCGATGGCGCCGGCGACGAAGGCGTCCTTGCCGGGGTTGGCTGCCTTGAAGGCGTCGACGGCCTCGCGGGCGACCTTGACCGCCTCGGTGTTCAACTCGCGGATGAGGTCCGTCATCGCGTAGTCTTCCATCGCGATGGACGTGCCGTTGAAAGTGTTGGTCTCGAGGATGTCGGCGCCGGCGTCGAGGTAGGCGCGGTGGATGTCGCGGATGACGGACGGCTTCGTGATGACGAGCAGGTCGTTGTTGCCCTTGAGCTGGCCGGGGTGGCCCTGGAAGCGTTCGCCGCGGTAGTCGGCCTCCTGCAGCTTGAGCTGCTGGATCATGGTGCCCATCGCGCCGTCGAGGTAGACGATGCGTTGGCGCAGGAGGGCCTCAAGGCGCTCGCCGGCCGGGTTCAAAGGGAGTCTCTGGCGGGACATCGACCCTAACGTGCGGGTTGCCGCCCAAGGGTCAAGGCACGGGGCGGGACTATTGTGTCATCCC
>JBIKIO010000023.1:0-16532 GCA_044361555.1 Opitutales bacterium | reverse complement strand
CACCGCGGCTGATTTTCCCATACCACTACCATGAGCAAGAAGAAGAAAATCGTCCTGGCCTACTCCGGCGGCCTCGACACCTCCGTCCTCCTTTCCTGGATCAAGGACAAGCATGACGCCGAGATGATCGCGTTCTGCGCCGACATCGGCCAGGAAGACGAACTCAAGGGCCTCAAGCAGAAGGCCATGAAGACCGGCGCCTCCAAGCTCTACGTCGACGACCTCCAGGCCGAGTTCGCCCGCGACTTCATCTTCCCGATGATGCAGGCCGGCGCCATCTACGAAGGCCAGTATTACCTCGGCACCTCCATCGCGCGCCCGCTGATCGCCAAGCGCATGGTCGAGATCGCCCGCAAGGAAGGCGCCACCGCCATCGCCCACGGCGCCACCGGCAAGGGTAACGACCAGGTCCGCTTCGAGCTCACCTGCGCAGCCCTCGCCCCTGATCTCGAGATCATCGCCCCCTGGCGCAACGAGGAATTCCGCAAGGACTTCCCCGGTCGCGCCGAGATGATCGCCTATTGCGCCGCGCATAAGATCCCGGTCGAAGCCAGCGCCAAGAAGCCTTACTCCTCCGACCGTAACCTCCTCCATATCTCGTTCGAAGCTGGCATCCTCGAGGATCCTTGGATGGACGCCTTCCATCCTTCGAACAAGGCCATGTTCAAGCTCTCCGTCTCCCCGGAAGATGCTCCGAACAAGCCCGAATACGCCGAACTCGAATTCCGCCTGGGCGACTGCGTCGCCGTCAACGGCAAGAAGCTCGATCCTCTCGGCGTCATGCGCACCCTCAATAAGATCGGCGGCCGTCATGGCGTGGGCCGCGTCGACATGGTCGAGAACCGCTTCGTCGGCATGAAGAGTCGCGGCGTCTACGAGACCCCGGGCGGCACCATCCTGCACTTCGCTCACCGTCAGATCGAGTCCCTGACCATGGACCGTGAGGTGATGAATCTGCGCGACTCGCTCGTCCCGCGCTACGCCACGCTCGTCTACAACGGCTTCTGGTATGCCCCGGAGCGCCTCGCCCTCCAGGCTCTCATCACCGAGTCGCAGCGCAACGTCACCGGCACCGTCCGCGTGAAGCTCTACAAGGGCAACGTCACCGTCGCCGGCCGCAAGAGCCCGCGTTCGCTCTACAATCCGCACATCGCCACGATGGAGGCGGATCCGACCAAGGCCTACAACCAGGACGACGCCACCGGCTTCATCCGCCTCAACGGCCTGCGTCTGCGCGTGAACTCGAAGGTCAACGGCGTCGCGAACCTCAGCAAGACGGTCCGCTAAGGTCGGTCTGAGTCATGAAGAAGAAGGGCGTCCCGAATCGGGACGCCCTTCTTGTTTAAACTGGAGGCGCGGGTCGGAATTGAACCGACGCATGGGGCTTTTGCAGAGCCCGGCCTTACCACTTGGCTACCGCGCCTGAAGACTGACAGGCCTACAAAATGTCCCCTCGGTGAGGGCGTTTCAAGGGTTTTGTGCGAGGGCTTCCCTTTGGCCGTAATATCGCCTAGGAACAAGGCATGAACCAGCCCCAGCCAGCCTTTCGAGTCGGTCTCGGGTATGATATCCACCCGCTGCTCGCCGGTCGTCCCTGCGTCTTGGGCGGTGTGAATATCCCTTCGGAGGTCGGGCCCGACGGGCACTCCGATGCCGACGTGGTGCTGCATGCGGTAGCGGATGCGATCCTCGGCGCCGCCGGCTTGCGCGACATCGGGCATTATTTCCCGAACACCGACGCCTCGCTCAAGGGATTGGATTCCTCCGTGATCGTGAAAAAAGCCGTCGCCGAGGCGAAGGGGCAGGGCGGTTGGGTCGTCGGTAACGTCGATATCGTGATCATCGGCGAGCGGCCTAAGGTCATGGCGCACGTCGATGCCATGAAGGCCAAGGTCGCCGGGATCATCGGAATCACCCCTTCGCAGGTGGGTATCAAGGCCACGACCAACGAAGGGATGGACTCGATCGGCCAGGGGAAGGCCTTGGCGGTTCAGGCTATTTGTCTCGTTTTTAAGGGAAATTAAGGGGTTTTTAGGGGTCTCTTAAGGTTCGGCTTGTGTTTCAGCCCACAAAACCGCATATTTAACGACCCTTCAGTCCGAAGGGCACCCTATGGAAAAGACTCTTATCATCCTTAAGCCCGATTGCATGGAACGCCGCCTCTGCGGAACCGTCCTCGCTCGCTTCGAAGCCGCCGGTTTCGACATCCAGGCCAGCAAGATGACCCGTCTGACCTCGGCCCAGCTCCGCGAGCACTACGCTCACGTCGCCGACAAGCCTTTCTATCCGGAAATCGAGGCCTTCATGTCCTCCCGTCCGGTCATCGTCGCCGTGCTCGTCGGCGACAACGTCATTTCCCGCGTCCGCGAACTCCTCGGACCGACCAATTCTAAAGTGGCCCCCAAGGGCACCATCCGTGGCGATTATGGCACCGAGATGATGCGCAATGTTTGCCACGCCTCCGACAGCCCCGCCGCGGCGGATGCTGAGGTCCGCCGTTTCTTCCGTCCTGACGAAGTTTTCGCCCCCGAGGCGAGCCGAGTCTAAGCGAAAGCATAGCAAAAATAGGCCCCGCCGTTCGCGCGGCGGGGCTTATCTGTTTGGCAGCTAAAAGAAGGGGGGCCATGTTGTCGGCATGGAGTTTCATTGCCCGGAATGCGGCCTGCCGATCGAGGTGGCCGATCTCGCTCCGGCCCAGGGCCTCGCGGTCTGCCGCTTCTGCGAAAAGTCTCATCCGCTCGCGGCGTGCCAGGCGGCCGTGCCGTATGAGCAGCGCAACCTCGTGCCGGAACTGGCGGTACCGAAAGGCGTGCGGCTCGAGGAGACGATGGACGGTTTCCGGCTGACGCTTTCGACGCGCAGCTGCCTCGCCTTCTTCCTGGTGCCTTTCACTTTGTTCTGGGCCGGCGGTTCGCTCGGCGGCATCTACGGGACGCAAATCGCCAAGGGTGAGTTCAGTCTCGTGATGTCGCTCTTCGGGCTGCCGTTCCTGGCTGGTTCGGTGCTCCTCATCGCCTTGACGGTGATGGCGGTCTGGGGCCGCTGCGTCGTCGAGCTGGCCGGCGGCAAGTTCACGATCCGCACCGGTGCCCTGGGCTTCTACCGGACCCAGACCGCCGCCTGGGATGACGTGCTTTCGTGTCGGCTCACCGAGGCGACGAGTCGGGGTCGCAGTTCCTACTCCACGACCTATCAGGTCGAAGTCGCCTGCGCGGGCGACAAGACGCTCAAGCTGGGGGGCACCGGGGCCGAACGCGAGACGGTGCTGTGGCTCAGCCGCTTCTTGGCCGGCCGAATCCAGCGCGGGCGATAATTCCCCGTTGCCCTCGGGCGGGTGAATTGGGCAAAGTCGGCGCATGCTGGATCCTAAGTTCCTCCGCGAAAACATCGACCTCGTCCGCAAGGGCGTCGCCCGGAAGAAGTTCCAGGTCGACCTCGATGCCGTCCTGGCCGCTGACGAAGTCCGCCGTCACGCGGTGGCGGAGTTCGAGGTCGCCCGTTCCGCGCAGAACGCCGCGAACAAGGAGATGGCCGCGATGCCGAAGGGCTCGCCGGAATTCCAAGCCAAGGTCGCCGAGATGAAGGCCGCTTCCGCCAAGGTGAAGGAACTCGAGAAGAAGGTCACCGAAGCCGAGGAGCAGATGAAGGCCGTCGCGCTTTCCGTCCCGAACATCCCGCACGACTCCGTCCCGGAAGGCCGCACCGAGGCCGACAATAAGGTCATCCTCGAGTGGGGCGATCATGCGAAGTTGATCTCGCCCGCCGCCAAGCCGCACTGGGACATCGCCTGGTTCAGCAAGGCGATCGATTTCGAGCGCGGCGTGAAGGTCGCCGGCGCGGGCTTCCCGTTCTACGTTGGCGACATGGCCCGCCTCGTCCGCGCGCTCATCCAATACTTCCTCGAGGAGGCCGGCGCCAACGGCTACACCGAGGTCCACGCGCCGCTGCTCGTCAACGCCGCTTCGGCCACCGCCACCGGCCAGCTGCCCGACAAGGAAGGGCAGATGTATCACGCGCAGACGGATGATTTCTACCTGATCCCGACGGCCGAGGTGCCGGTCACGAATTTCTTCCGCGATGAGATCCTCGACGAGGCTTCGCTGCCGGTGAAGCGCGTCGGTTACACGCCGTGCTTCCGTCGCGAGGCCGGCAGCTGGGGCGCGCATGTGCGCGGCCTCAACCGCCTGCACCAGTTCGATAAGGTCGAGCTCGTGAAGTGGACCCATCCGGACAAGTCCTTCGAGGAACTCGAGCTCCTGCGCGGCGACGCCGAGCGCCTGCTGCAGAAACTCGACCTGCCTTACCGCGTGCTGATGATCTGCGCCGGAGACATCGGTTTCTCGCACAGCAAGCAGTATGACCTCGAGGTCTGGGCCGGCGGCCAGAAGCGCTGGCTCGAGGTCTCAAGCTGCTCCAATTTCACCGACTTCCAGGCCCGGCGCGCGGGGATACGTTTCCGCCCGAAGGACGGGAAGCCCGAGTTCGTCCACACCCTCAACGGTTCCGGCCTCGGCCTGCCGCGCGTCCTCGCCGCCATCTTGGAGAACAACCTCCGGGCCGACGGCACCGTCCGCGTGCCCGAAGCGCTCCGTCGATGGTACGGCAAGGACACGCTGTCGTTCTGAGGTCTGCTTTGGATTGGCAGGGAGCCGCCGTGGCGTAGTCTGAGCGCGTGCCGATGAGCCTCCCTAGTCCCGACGCCTTGCGCGCGGCTGCCCTGCGGCTGCCACGCTTGCCGTCGGCTCCGGCTTCGCCGGGCACGGTCGCCGTGGCGGTCTCGGGCGGAGCGGATTCGGTCTATCTGCTTTGCGCGCTCTGGGCCGACGAAACCCTGCGCCCGCGTCTGCGGGTGCTCCACTTCGATCACCGCGTGCGCGGCGAGGATTCGGCCGAAGACGCCCGCTTCGTCGCCTCTCTCTGCGTCGCGCTCGCTGTCCCGTGCGTGCTCGGCGTGCGCGCAGGGCAGGGCTCCGCTTCGGAAGCGGACCTCCGGGCCGCCCGCGACATCTTTTTCGCCGAACAGCGCCGCGCTCTCGGCTACGATCTGCTCTGCACTGCGCATCATCTCGACGACATCGTCGAGAACGCGCTGATGCGTCTCGCCCGCGGCGCGGGCCTGGCCGGCCTCGCGGCTCCGCGCGTGCTTCAGGATTTCCGTGATGGGCATCGCCGTTGGCGACCGTTGATCCAAGCCGGCATCACGAAGCCGGCCCTGCTTGCGGCGCTTCGTGCCGCCGGCATCCCTTGGCGCGAGGACGCCACCAATGTCCTGCCCGTCGCGGCCCGTAACCGCATCCGCGCCTGGCTGGCCGCCGGCGGCGCCGAGGCCATGGGTGATTCCTATGCCGAAGGTTTCGCTCGTTCGGCGCGGATCCTCGGCGAGGCGGACGTCGCTTTGGCACAGTGGGCCCGCGAGCTCGGCTGCGTCGTCGGCGCCGACCGCACCATGCCGGTTGCCATGCTGCAAGGGCGCCCCTCCGCCCTGATTCAGGGGTGTCTCCGTGATTTCCTGCACGCGCATGACCTCACGGAGCCGAGCGAAGCGTCCCTCGGGCCCTTGGTCTCCGCGCTCGCGGCGGGGCGTGAAGCCGCTTCGGCCGTCCGAGGTCAGGTCGTTCAAGTCATCGGCGGCGTGCTGAGCCTGCGGCGGGAGCCGATGGTCTTCGGTCCTGCCGAACGCCGGCTCACCTACGGCCTGCCCGACGACGAGTGCGGCCTCCTTGCCGAGCATGTCGACGTCGACGCGACTTTGTGGGCCAGTCTGTCCAAGGGCGACATTTCGCCCGGCAGGGAAGTCTACGTTGTCGCACCTGCCACCCCTCTCGTCTGGCGCGGGCGCGTCGACGGCGATCGTTATCAGCCTTTGGGCTCGCCCGGCTCGGCCAAACTTTCCGACCTGCTCATCAATCGCAAGATTCCTGCGGAAAGGCGCGAGGCCCTGCCCGTCGTGCTGGCCGGCTCCGAGATTCTCTGGGTGCCTGGCCTGCCGCCGGCCGAAGCGGCGCGCTTGAACGGCCCGGCGAAGGGGGCTCTCCGGTTGACTTGGCTTGGCCCCTGCTTAGTTTAAAACTTCTGCCCATGAGTCAAAACGACCAGCCGGATGATAATAAAAACGGCCCCCGCCTGAATGCGAAACCGGCCTTCGTCTGGCTGCTCCTCATGGTGGCCATCGTCGTCCTGTTCAATCTGCCGGGCGCCGCTTCCAGCAACGCCGTCCAAGTCCTCAACGTCTCCCAGGTGCTCTCGCTCGCCCAGGAGAAGAAGATCAAGGCCCTGACCCTCCAGCCCAATCCCACCTCGGGCTCGGAGAGCTGGGTCCGGATCTCCGGAGAGCTGGCCGTGGCCAATGCTGACGCCGGGGATAAGTCCCGCTTCACCGCAGACGGACGCCTGACGGAGAAGGAATTCGAAATGCTCCGGGCTTCGGTCGCCCGTGACGCCTTCAAGGAAGTCCCTGCCCAGACCGGCTGGACCATGTTCCTCTACAACGTGCTGCCCACGCTCCTGGTCTCCGGCGTGGTGCTGTTCATGATGTATCGCTTCCTCAAGAACGCCAACCGCGGCGCGATGCAGTTCGCCAAGTCTCGCGCCCGCCTCAACGCCAATGACAAGGAGACGACCACGTTCAAGGACGTCGCCGGTTGCGACGAGGCGAAGGAAGAAGTGAAGGAGATCGTCGACTTCCTCAAGGACCCCAAGCGCTTCACCAAGATCGGCGCCAGCATCCCGAAGGGCGTGCTGATGGTCGGGCCTCCCGGCACCGGCAAGACCCTCCTCGCGCGCGCCGTCGCCGGCGAAGCAGGCGTGCCTTTCCTCAGCATCAGCGGTTCCGACTTCGTCGAAATGTTCGTCGGCGTCGGCGCGGCCCGCGTCCGGGACACCTTCGAGCAGGCCCGCAAGCTCGCCCCCTGCATCATCTTCATCGATGAGATCGACGCGGTCGGCCGCCAGCGCGGCGCCGGCGTCGGTGGCGGCAACGACGAGCGTGAACAGACCCTCAACTCGTTACTCGTCGAGATGGACGGCTTCGACGGCCAGGCCGGCGTGATCGTCATCGGCGCCACCAATCGTTCCGACGTCCTTGACGCCGCGCTCCTGCGACCCGGCCGTTTCGACCGTCAGGTCTTCGTCGACCTGCCTGACCTGCGCGGACGCGAGGCCGTCCTCAACGTGCACGCCAAGCGCTTCCAGCTCGCCCCGTCCGTCGACCTTCAGCGCGTCGCCCGCATCACGACCGGTATGTCCGGGGCCGACCTCGCGAATCTTCTCAACGAGGGCGCCCTCCACGCCGGCCGTCGCAACCGCGAGAAAGTCGAGATGGTCGACATCGAGGAAGCGCGCGACAAGATTTCCTACGGTCGCGAACGCCGCCGCGTCATGGACGCCGTCGACCTCCGCAACACCGCCTATCACGAGGCCGGCCATGCGGTCGTGCAGGCCCTCATCGACGACGGCGCCCTCCCGCTCCACAAGGTCACCATCCTGCCGCGCGGCCGCGCCCTCGGCATGGCGATGCTGATGCCGACCAAGGAGCTCCTCGGCTACACGCGTCAGCGCCTGCTCGATTATATCTGCATGGCCATGGCCGGCCGCGTCGGCGAGAAGGTCATCTCCGGCGAGATCTCCAACGGCGCCTCCAGCGACATCAAGCAGGCCACTCGTTTCGCCCGCCAGATGGTCTGCGACTGGGGCATGAGCGACCTCGGCCCGATCGCTTTCGGCGAGAACTCTGACACCGTCTTCCTCGGTCGCGAGATCTCGCGCACGCAGACCCACAGCGACGCGACCGCCCGCCGCATCGACGAGGCCATCTCGGCCATCGTCCAGGAGCAGTATGCCCGCGCCGAGAAGCTCATCGCCGACAACGCTGAAGCCCATCGCAAAATCGCCGAGGCCCTCCTGCTGCACGAAACCCTCGACGGCGTCCACGTCATGGAAATCCTGAAGACAGGCGCCATCCAGACCCCTGTCGCCGCTCCGGCCACGACGCCGGCCGCGGTGGAGCCGACTCCTTCGGCGCCGTCCCCGGTGGCCGACGCCGGTCCTGGTCTGCAATCCACGCCCAGCCCTGCTTGAGGTTTGCCCTCATCGGGCGAGGCGGGTAGGGTAGGGCATGGTCATCGGACTCACCGGAGGCATCGGTTGCGGCAAGTCGACCGCCGCCGCCTGCTTTGCCGAGCTGGGCTTCGTCGTCGTGGACGCCGACCAGCTGGCACGACAGGTCCTTGAGTCTCACGTCTGCGTCAGTCAGCTGCGAGACCGATGGGGTGCCGCCTGCCTGGATTCGCAGGGCGTCCCGGACCGCCGATGGATAGCGGCCAAGGTCTTCACTGATTCCGAAGAACGTGCCTTTCTGGAGTCGGTCACCCACCCTGAGGTCGCCCGCTTGAGGTTAGCGGCCACGGCTGATCCATCCGTCGACACCATCGTCGAAATCCCGCTGCTTTTTGAGAAGAACCTCGCGGCTGGTTTCGACACGGTGGCGGTCGTCGCCTGTTCGGATGATGTCCGTCGGGCTCGTCTGCGCGGTCGAGGGCTATCCGATGCGGAAATTTCCGCACGTGTGGCTTCACAACTTTCTCTCGTGGAGAAGGTTAAGCGAGCCGATGTCGTGCTTTGGAACGATGGCGAGCCCGGCTTCCTGAAGGAGCAGGTGGTGCGGTGGGTCGCGCAGCTGAGGGGTGCGTAAATCGCCCCATCTTTGGTTAATTTGCGGTTGCGGGAAAGTTCCCCCGATTTAGGGTCAATTTCCCCGTTGTTCTCCTCTCTGAGGAGCAATCTCCCTATCCCCATTCTTCCGCTCCGGATTTTCCCACTGTGACGACCGCCGACGACTACGTCATCCAATTCATTCAGGACAAGGGGCTGGTGTCTCCTGCCGACGTGAACGAGGCCCGCGCGGCGACCGCCCCGGTGCCCGAGGGACAGAACGCCGATACCCTGGCCATCGCCAAGCTCGTCGAGACCGGCAAGGTCGCCTGGCCCCGGATCACCGCCGAGCTGGGCAAGGAGTTCGACATGGAACTCGTCGACACCAACCAGGTGTCGCCGTCCGACGATGTCCTCAAACTCATCAGCCGGGAACAGGCCGAGGCCCGTAACATCCTTCCCTTGCAGATGGACGGCGCCGAACTGCTCGTCGCCATCTCCGACCCGCTGGACACCGAGACGCTCGATTCGATCTCCCGCATCCTGAAGCTCGCGCTCAACCCACGCCTGGCCTCGCCGGACGCCCTGAAAGAGGCCATCTCGCGTTGTTACGGCGGTGGTCCCATCGGCGGTGGCGCGTCGTATAACGACATCCTCGGCAAGGGCGGCGACGACGGCTTGGCCGTCGAGCTTCCGCAGGGCGGCGACGTCAAGGAAGACGACGCCCCGATCATCCGCTACGTCAACTCGCTCATCGTCGACGCCATCCGTCGCAAGGCGTCGGACATCCACCTCGAGCCGCTCGAGAAGCGTTTTCGCGTGCGCTTCCGCGTCGACGGCGTGCTGCAGGAGATGAAGGGCCCGCCCAAGCGCCTGCAGCCTTCGATCATCTCCCGTCTCAAGCTCATGGCCGAGGTCTCCCTCGCCGAGAAGCGCATCCCGCAGGACGGACGCATTCAGGCCCGCACCGGCGGCCGCGACATCGACTTGCGTGTCTCGGTCCTGCCCACGGTGTACGGCGAATCGATCGTCATGCGAATCCTCGACAAGGAAGGCCTCAAGCTGGGCCTGCCCGAGCTGGGCTTCTTCGCCGACGACCAAGCTAAGTTCCAGGGCCTCATCTCCGGTTCCGACGGCGTCTTCCTCGTCACCGGTCCGACCGGTTCCGGCAAGTCGACCACGCTTTACTCGGCGTTGAACTACATCAACAAGCCGGACCGCAAGATCATCACCGTCGAGGATCCCGTCGAATACCAGATGGCCGGTATCAACCAGGTGCAGGTCAAACGCGACGTCGGCATGACCTTCGCCGCCGCCCTCCGCGCCATGCTCCGTCAGGCGCCGAACATCGTCATGATCGGGGAAATCCGAGATCTGGAGACCGCCGAGATCGCGATCAACGCGGCCCTCACCGGTCACATGGTGTTCTCCACGCTCCACACCAACGACTCCGTCTCCGCCGTCACCCGTCTCGTCGACATCGGCGTCAAGCCGTTCCTCGTGTCGGCGGCCCTCCGCGGCGCCCTCGCCCAGCGCCTCGTGCGCCGCAACTGCCAGGCCTGCGCCGCGCCTTACAAGCCGACCGCGAAGGAGCTCTACTCGATCGGCATGTCCGAGCAGGATCTCGCCAACGCCACGCCCATGAAGGGCGCCGGCTGCCCTAAGTGCGGCGAGCGCGGCTACAAGGGCCGTCGCGGCGTGTTCGAACTCTTCGTCATCACCGAGGAGATCCAGGAGATGATCTACGGCGGTTCCAATCTCGTCGAACTCCGCCGCAAGGCCCGCGAAGCCGGCATGCGCACCATGCGCGAGGACGGCCAGCGTAAGGTCGCCTCGGGCATGACCACCATCGAAGAAGTGCTCGGCGCCACCGTCGCCGACGACGTGATCTGACCCGATGGCCTACGCGATGAACCAGCTGTTGGAGGCCATGCTCGAGAACGGGGCCTCGGACCTGCACATCCGCGTCGGCCGTTCCCCCAGCCTCCGCGTCAACGGCGAGCTCGTCGCGGTCGAAGGACCGGCCCTCACCGCCGCCGAGACCGAAGCCTTGGTCCTCGCCACCGTGCCGGCCGCCCGCCGCGCCGCGCTTGACGCCGACGGCGGCTGCGACTTCGCCTTCGCTTTTCGCGACCGCACGCGCCTCCGCGCCAACGCCTTCCGCGGCCAAGGCGGTTACGGCATGGTCCTCCGTCTGCTGCCTTCGGCCATGTTCACGCTCGAGCAGCTGCGCCTGCCGCTCATGGTCAAGGACCTGCTCAAGCGCGCCCGCGGCCTCATCCTCGTCACCGGCCCGACCGGCTCCGGCAAGTCCACGACGCTCGCCTCCCTGATCAACTGGATCAACGAGAACCAGCAGGGTCACATCATCACGATCGAGGATCCCATCGAATACACGCACGCGCACAAGCAGAGCCTGATCACGCAGCGCGAGGTCGGCGAGGACCTGCCCTCCTTCGCGGAAGGAGTCCGTTCCGCGCTGCGCCAGGACCCCGACGTCATCCTGATCGGGGAAATGCGCGATCTCGAGACCATCGAGGCGGCCGTCACCGCCGCCGAGACGGGCCACCTCGTGCTCGGCACCCTGCACACCTCCGGGGCCACGCGGACCATCGACCGCATCATCGACGCCTTCCCGGCTTCGGCGCGCGACCAGATCCGCGCCCAGCTTTCCACTTCCCTCACCGCGGTGATCTCCCAGTGCCTGCTGCACACCACGGACGACCGTCGCGTGGCCGCCTTCGAGATCATGGTCCGGACCGACGGCATCGCCGCCAAGATCCGCGAGGGCAAGACCTACCAGCTGCTGACCGATATCGAGACCGGCGGCGCGCGCGGCATGCGCACCCTCGACAGCGACCTGCTTTCCCTCTTCTCCCAGGGTCTCGTGACCGAGGAAGAAGTCTTCAACTACTGCCTCAATCCCGAAGCCATGCGCGAGCGCATGCGCGGCGGTTCCTCCTCCCGCTAACCCCCCTTTTTTTTCCATGTTCGACGACCATAGTGACGTGATTCGCGATATCGCCCTCGAGGCCGCCCTCGTGACGCCCGCCCAAGCCGAGGAGGTCTGGGAATCGACCACCAACACGGGTAAGTCCTTCGGCGACAGCCTCGTGGACGCCGGCTACGCCGAGCGCGGCGCCGTCCTGCAGGCGATCGCCGACCATCTCGGCGCGCCCTATTACTCCGCCATCCCCGCCGACCCGGGCGAGGCGCTCGTCAAGCTGCTCAAGCCCGCCCAGGCCCACAAATACGTCGTCCTGCCTGTCGCCGACGAGGCCGGCAAGCTGACCTTGCTCGCCAAGGACCCTTTCAATTCCTCCGTCATCAACGAGCTGAGCTTCATCCTCCAGCGCGAGATCGAGCTCGGCGTCGCGGACCCCGCGCAGGTCGAGGCGGGCGTGGTGCGCATCTACGGCGAGGCGACCTCTTCCTCGATGGAAGACCTCCTTGGCGAATTCGGCGAGGTCGACGCCGCCGCGGTCACCGACGAGGACGTCACCAAGCAGGCGAGCCAGGCGCCGATCATCCGTTTCGTCGACCTCGTGCTGCAGGAAGGCGTGAAGGCGAAGGCTTCGGACATCCACTTCGAGCCCTTCGAGCACGAGTTCCGTATCCGTCTGCGTATCGACGGCTCGCTCTACGAAATGGCCCCGCCGCCGAAGAACCTCGCCTCGGCCGTCATCGCCCGCGTCAAGGTGCTCTCTTCCCTGAACATCGCCGAACGTCGCGTCCCGCAGGACGGACGTATCAAGACGACGATCAGCGGCCGCGCGATTGACCTCCGCGTGTCGACGCTCCCGACGCAATTCGGCGAGTCCGTCGTGCTCCGAATCCTGGACAAGACCGTCGTCAACCTGAGCCTCGAGGCGCTCTCGATGCAGGATGACATCAAGGAGGGTATCCGCGGCATGGTCGGTCGCCCGAACGGCATCTTCATCGTCACGGGCCCGACCGGTTCCGGCAAGACGACCACGCTCTATTCCGCGCTCCGCGAGGTCAACACCGAGGACGTCAAGATCCTCACCGCCGAGGACCCCGTCGAATACGAAGTCGAAGGCATCATGCAGGTGCCGATCAACCATCAGGTCGGCCTGACTTTCGCCGCCGCCCTGCGTTCGTTCCTCCGACAGGATCCGGACACCATCATGGTCGGTGAGATCCGAGATCTCGAGACCGCGCAGATCGCCGTGCAGGCCTCCCTGACCGGCCACGTCGTGCTGTCCACGCTCCACACCAACGACGCCCCCGGCGCCGTGACCCGACTCATCGACATGGGGCTGGAGCCCTTCCTGATCTCGGCCTCGCTCGAAGGCGTGCTGGCCCAGCGCCTCCTCCGCCGCATCTGCAAGACCTGCCGTACGCCCTATGAGCCGGACAAGGACGTGGTCAATATGCTCGACGTCGACGCCCTCGAGATCGCGAACAAGAAGTTCTACTACGGCAAGGGCTGCCCGGACTGTAGCCGCTCCGGCTACAAGGGCCGTCAAGGCCTGTTCGAGCTGATGACGATCAACGACCAGCTCCGCTCCCTGATCACGCAGAAGGCGCCGACCCTGGTGCTCAAGCAGAAGGCCATCGAGTCCGGCATGCGCCCGCTCCGCGACGACGGGCTGCGCTGCATCTTCGACGGCCACACCTCCATCGAGGAAGTCCTTAAGTACACCTGACCTTAACACCCACCCCGCAACTCCCATGCCCGACTACAAGTACACCGCCATCGACCGTAACGGGTCCCAGGCCACCGGCCGGATCGAAGCCGCCGACGACGCCCAGGCTCGCCAGAAGCTGATGGCGAAAGGCCTGATGGTCACCACGCTGACGGCCGATACGGCCGCCGCCAAGCCTGCCGCCGCCGCCGCTCCGGCCAAGGCCGGCTTCTCCTTCGGCGCGAAGGTGACGCAGAACGACGTCACGGTGATGACCCGCCAGCTGGCGACGCTCATCATCGCCGGCCTCCCGCTCCTCCGCGCGCTCGAGCTGATCACCAAGCAGGAACGCAACCCCGCCTTCAAGGCCGTCCTCGCCAGCATCGCCGACAGCGTCTCGCAGGGTAATAACCTGTCCGAGGCCCTGCAGGCCCATCCGAAGGTCTTCGACAAGCTCTTCGTCAACATGGTGCGCGCCGGCGAGGCGGGCGGCGTGCTCGACAAGGTCCTCGACCGTCTCGCGAAGTTCCGTGAAAAGGCCGAGCGCATCCAGAAGAAGGTCAAGTCCGCGATGGTCTACCCGGGCGTCGTGATGTCGGTCGCGGTCGTCATCGTCTACATCCTGATGGTGAAGGTCGTGCCTTCGTTCCAGAACCTGCTGAGCAGCCAGAAGACGACGATGCCCCCGCTGACGCAGTTCGTCGTCGGCATCTCGAGGTTCCTCACCGAGTTCTGGTGGGCCACCCCGATCGCCGTCTTCGGTCTCTACTTCGGCCTGAAGAGCTGGCTCGCCTCCGAAAAAGGCAAGGAGATCTTCGACCGGATGATCTTCCGCCTACCGAAGGTCGGCACGTTCGTGCAGATCGTCTCCGTCTCCCGCTTCGCCCGCACCTTCGGCACGCTGATGGCTTCGGGCGTCCCGATCCTCCAGTCCATCACGATCACGCGCGACACGCTGGACAATGTCGTCATCGCCAAGTCGCTCGAGCGCGTCCATGACCGCGTCCGCGACGGCGAGCCGCTGTCGGTGCCGCTCGAACAATCCGGCGTCTTCCCGCAGATGGTGACGTCGATGATCCAAGTCGGCGAAGAGACCGGCCAGCTGCCGGAGATGCTCAATCGCGTCGCCGACATCTACGACGAAGAAGTCGACAACGCCGTGACCGCGCTGACTTCCATCATCGAACCGATCCTCATCGTCTTCCTCGCCGTCGTGGTCGGCACGATCGTGCTCGCGATGTTCCTCCCGCTCATCGCGCTCATCACCAAGATGACCGGCGGCGGCTGAGCCGTCCCGCAGCTACGACGAAGCCCGGTCCGCAAGGAGCCGGGCTTTTTCGTGTCCAGGGCAGGGAAGTGTCCCTCATAAAAGGAGGCGGCTTGCATACCCCTATGCAAGCCGCCTGTTTTTTACTGCTTTATCTTACTTACCCCATTGTCCCGTAGGACAAATTTAATACCTGATACCGTGCATTTAATTCTGACCGGTTCAAGTGAAATCCGCATCTTTTTAGTCAGTTCTGTAACTAACTGCCCCTTAGGGCTTTGAAATTGGGTGCAGGGGTAGGATTTGAACCTACGACCTTCAGGTTATGAGCCTGACGAGCTAACCGGGCTGCTCCACCCTGCAATCAGTGGAAGGCGGAGGAGAAGGGCAGGCGGGTCCGCCCGCAAGCCATTTCTTAAGCCAGTTATTGGGCTCGAGTCCGCCCAAAAAGGGTTGAAGCAGGCGGGGCAGGGGGGATGATTATCTACCCCCTTAAACGATGAGCGAAGAAACCCCTACGCCTCCCCCCGGCGATGTCCCTCCGGCCCCCGTCAAGGAGATCGAGACCGATAGCGTCCTGGGCACCAAGCGCCAGAAGCGCTCCTTCTGGCAGCGCATCGGCGCCAGCGGTCTTTCGGTGTCGATTGCCTTCCACGCTTTGCTGATCTTCGTCGCGGCCGCTTTCGTGGTCTCGACGGTCACGGACAACGCTAAGAAGGACCCCAATCAGTTTGCGACCGGCGCGGGCGGCGGTTCCGGCGGCGAGCGCGTCAAGAGTACGCAGCACAAGATCAAGCCGAAGAACGTGAAGTCGCTGGCCAAGACTACTACCCGCATCACTTCCAAGAGCGCTTCTGCTTCCATCGCCCTCCCCGACATGCCGAACTCCGCTTCGGCTTCGTCGATGATCTCCGGCGCGATGGCGGGCGGTTCGTCCAAGGGCTTCGGCGGCGGTTCTGGCGGCGGCATCGGCACCGGCCGCGGCATGGGCTCCGGCGGCGGCAAGAACTTCGTCGCGAAGCCGGTCATGGGCGCGAACATCTTCTCCCAGCGCCTCGCGGTCTACTTCGACGCCTCGGCCTCCATGCTGCCTTATCTCGAGCGCGTCGAGGCCGAGATCCGTGACAAGTTCCCGGACGCGGACGTATTCCTCAGCAACGGCGTGTTCATCGACGTCCATGACAACGAAATCGTCGGCGGCGATAAGTTCAAGGGGGCGCCTTTCCTCAATCGGCCGACCGGCCCCGGCTCCAAGAAGAATGCTAAGGGTGAAATGGTCGCGACCGAGACGAACGTGAACAAACTCACCAGCCAGGGGCGCAATATCTACAAGAAGTATGCCGCCAACTTCCGGATGGGCTCCGTCGGCGGCTGGGTCGACGTCCTCAAGGATGATCGCACCTACGACGCATTAATCATCTTCTCCGACTTCCAGGACGGCGTCCGCCAGATCCGCACCAAGGCGATCGGCAACGTCTCCGCCTACAAGCCTGACAAGGGCATGCGCGCCGACCCGCCGGTAGTCTTCTCCGACCGCACCAACCAGGGCGGCGGTTTCGCCCGTTCCGTGACCCTCATCGCCAGCGGCGGCGGTTCCGGCCAGAACGTCGTGCAGTGCAAGGACACCTCCGGCTTGATCGTCGGCATGGTCGCCCTCGGCTCCGGCATCCCGCCCGGTACGACGGTGACCGAAATCAAGGAGAACATCAGCTTCACGCTCAGCAAGCCGCTCACGGCCCTCGCCAACGGCCGCATCACCTGCAACAACGGCGGCGACAAGCGCTTCCCCGAGGAGCGTAAATGGGAAGACGAATGGGAGAAGGCCTTCGCCGGCGCCCGTGAGAACAAGGGCCCCCGTCTCTATCTCATCAGCACTTCCCGTGCCTATGGCAACAAGCCCGGCACGATCTTTCAGCGCTGCGTCTCGGCCTCCGAGGGAGCAGCGATCATGGTGAAATTCGGCAGTA
>JBIKIO010000109.1:0-5129 GCA_044361555.1 Opitutales bacterium | reverse complement strand
GCGCGGTAGAACAGGTAACCGAGCGTCAGCGTGATCGGGATGGTCAGGACCCACGCCCAGACGATGCGGCCCACCAGGCCCCACTTCACCGCGTCGAAGCGCTTCGTCGCGCCCACGCCGAGGATGGAGGTCGAGATGACGTGCGTCGTCGAAAGCGGGATACCCATCTCGGAGGCGCCGTGGATCGTGATCGCGGCGGCGGTCTCGGCGGCGAAACCGTGCACCGGCTGCAACTTCACCATCTTGTGGCCCATCGTGCGGATGATCTTCCAGCCCCCGGCGGCCGTCCCGGCGGCCATCGTGATGGCGCAGAGCACGATCACCCAGTAGGGCGCGTGGTCGACGACGCCTTTGGCGTTGAGCTCGGGCTTGATGAATTGGGCCCAGGAGGGCGCATGGGCGGGATCGAAGGCGCCGGCACCGACGCCGACGATCAGCGCGAAGGTGATGATGCCGACCGTCTTCTGGGCGTCGTTGGAGCCGTGGGAGAAGCCCATCATGCCGGCCGAGACCAGCTGCAGTTTGCCGAAGCTCTTCTGCACCTTGCTCGGGCGCATCGCAAAGCGGACGATCACGATCGTCAGCAGCGCCATGAACGCCACGCCGAGGGTGAAGCCGATGAAGGGCGAGATGATCATCGGCTTGATCAGCTTCGGCCAGAGGCCGACCGTCTTGCCGGCGGAGTCCGTCGCGGACCAGATGAGGCGGCCCCACTCGAGGTGAGACTGGCCGAGGACGCCGCCGCAGAGCCCGCCGACGAGCGCGTGGGAGGAGCTGGAGGGGATCCCGAACCACCAGGTGAAGAGATTCCAGACGATGCCGCCCATGAGTCCGCAGGCGATGGCGAGCTGGGCCACCTGGAATTCCGCCGAGACGGCGATGTAGCCCGAGTAGATGGTCTTGGCGACCGCCGTGCCCCAGAAGGCGCCGATCAGGTTGGTCACGGCCGCCAGCATGATCGCCTGGCGGGGCGTCAGGACGCGCGTCGAGACGACGGTCGCGATGGCGTTGGCGGCGTCATGGAAGCCGTTGATGTATTCGAACACCACGGCCACCACGATGACCATCACCATCAAAAGGAAGGGATCCATGACCAGAGGTGCGGGCCGGGCTTAGGCGTACTTGAGGGCGATCTGGAACACGACCTTGCCGGCGTCGCGGCAGTGGTCGATCGCGCGCTCGAGGAGCTCGTAGATATCCTTGAGGACGACGACTTCCTTGGCGTCGACGTTGCCCTGGTAGAGGTCGCGGAGGAGGCCCACCATCAGGCGGTCGGCGTCGCCTTCGATCGTCTGCAGGGTCTCGTAGGCGTCCTGGATCTCCTCGACGTTCGAGAGCTTACGCAGCTTGCGGACGAGGGCGGCGGTGACTTCGGTGGCCTGCTCGAGCATCCGCACCTGCTTGTCCACGATATCGGTCGAGAACTGCGCGGGGCAGATCGCCAGGCGTTCGCCGATCTTCTCGCAGGTCTTGGGGATCTTATAGAGGGCGTTGGCGAGGGCTTCGATGTCCTCGCGCTCGAGCGGGGTCACGAACGTCTTGCAAAGCTCCTGGGTGATCGAGAGGCCGATGCGTTTGTCGACGCGGCGGGCGACGACCAGCTCGGTGAAACACTGTTCGAAGTCCGGCTTGCCGACCTGCGCGTAGAGCTTCGAGAGCGACTTCGCGCTCTTCTGCGCCTCGTCGGCGCTGGCTTCGAGCAGTTCGTAGAACTTTTCATCCTTACCGAGGACCTTCTTGAGGAAGTCTTTCATGGGTGTGTGGGTGGGGTTGTTTCAAGGGAGGGGGGAGGGAGGGGGCAAGTCATGTTCGACACCATTCTGTAACAATCGTAACATCAAGATATTGTGATTGTTACGATTGTGTGACGGATGGTGTGAATAGAAGGAGGACTGAATGGAGGGCTGAATGGAGGGCTGAGTCGAGAATAGAGGTAGGGACGTGATTGCCATCACGTCCGTGGGCGGACGGATCTGGGGACAGTCGGTGACCTTGCCCGGCTCATCGCACGCTCGTCTGCGAACGGCGGCCATGGCAATGGCCGCCCTACCCAAGCCAGAACCGCATCATCTTATCCGGTTTCCGGTCTCCCTTTGGCGCTTCCCAACCGCCAACCGCTATCCGCTAACCGCCAAAACCCGATACAGCTGTTTCCTTATTAAGACGTCATCGACGCAGGAATGACACGGTCGTCACGTAATCTTTGCACCCATGGAAGAAACCATCAAGGTCCCTGGGCAGCATAAGATCCACTTCCGGACGTTGGTCCTTTCGGATCTCCATCTGGGCACCAAGGACGCCCAGGCGCGCGAGCTCCTGGACGTCCTACGTGGTATCCGCTGCGACAAGCTCATCCTCAACGGTGACATCATCGACCTCTGGTCTCTCCAGCGGAAGAATCACTGGAGCCCGGCGCACACGGCCGTGATCCGCCGCATCATGAAGATGGCGGAGAAGGACGGCACCAAGGTCATCTACCTGCGTGGTAATCACGACGACTTCATCCGCCGCCTGATCCCCCTCGTGCTCGACCGCATCGAGCTCGCCGAAGAGCACATCCACGTGGCTCAGGACGGTCGCAAGTATCTCTGCATCCACGGCGACGCCTTCGACACCGTGACGGTGAAGATGCGCTGGCTGGCCGTCATCGGCGACATCAGCTACCAGATCCTCCTCGACCTGAACCGCTTCTACAACAAGTGGCGCGCCTGGCGCGGCAAGGAGTACTTCTCCCTCTCGCAGGCCATCAAGGCCAAGGTCAAGTCGGCGGTCAGCTTCATCTCGAGCTTCGAGGAGCACCTCCAGACGCTCGCCGCGCGCCGCGGCTGCGAAGGCGTGATGTGCGGTCATATCCACAAGGCCGAGGACCGTATGATCGGCAACGTCCGCTACATCAACTCCGGCGACTGGGTCGAATCCCTGACCGCGGTGGTCGAGGAGGACGACGGCACCATCCGCGTCGTCGAACGCCCGGAGCTCCTCCGCCGCATCGCCGAACGCCGCGCCGCCTTCGAGGCCGCCAAGAACGGTTCGCCCGCTCCCGCCGGCGAAGCCAATTCCACGATCTCGTTCGTCGCCTGATGAGCGTCATTCCCGTCCTTACGGCCGGTTTCGGCGAAGGCCATAACGCCGCCGCGCGCTCGATCATCGAGGCGCTCGCCCGCAAGCCCGGCCTGACCGGCGAACTGCACGACCTCTTCCTCGAGGCCTATGGCGCCGAGAAGGCCAAGAGCCAACGCGACAGCTATATCGGCGTCGCGAACAAGTATCCCCGCCTCTGGGGTTGCATGTATACCGCGCTCGATCGTCTGCCGCTCGTGCGCGCCTCGCTTCCCTTCGTGCGCCCGGTCGAGAAGACCCTCATTGCCATGCTCGACGCGACCCGCCCGCCCGTCGTCGTCTCGGCCTACCCGCTCTATAACTACATGATGGCCCGGCGCTGGCATCGCGACGACCCCGCGCGTCCGCGCCTGATCACCGTCGTCACCGATTCCATCTCGGTCAACCGGGCCTGGCATCGCGCGCATTCGGATTGGTACGTCACGCCGAACCAGGCCACCGCTGACGTCATGATCCGTCAGGGCGTGCCCGCCGCGAAGGTCCTGCCTTACGGCTTCCCGGTCTCCTCCCGCCTCGCCCCGCGCTCCTCGGCCAAGGCCGGCGAACGCCCGCGCGTGCTCCTGATGCTCAATCCCGGAAAGCGCGACGCCGTCGAACTCGCCACGGCGCTTTCGACCCTCGGACTCGAACTCACCATCACCGTGGGCAAGGACGCCTCCTTCAAGGAAGCCGTCGAGCGGGCCGTCGAAGGCCGCGCCGAGGTGCTCGGCTGGACGGACCGCATCCCGTCGCTCATGCTCTCGAGCCATCTCGTCGTCAGCAAGGCCGGCGGCGCGACCACGCACGAGTGCGTCGCGGCCGGCGTGCCGATGATCATCACGCAGGTCATCCCCGGACAGGAAGCCGGCAACGGACGCCTCATCGCCGAGCATGACGCCGGCGCCTACGGACTGACGCCGGAGTCGGCGCGTAAGATCATCGCCGAAGCCTTCTCCGGTGATTGGGCCGTTTGGAAGAAGTGGAAAGCCTCGGTTGACGGCCTCGGTGACGCCGGCGGCGCGGATCGAGTGGCGGATCTGGTGGAACGCGAAGCGGCGGTAAAGAGGTAGGGGACTGAATGGAGGACTGCGTTGAGGACTGAATGGAGGGCTGAATGGATGAGATGCAAAGGGTAGGTTCGGGGTAGATGGCTGAATCGATGACAGATGACGGATGGCGGAAGAGAGGGCTGAATGGGGAGAGGAAGCCCATGCCTCTGCGTGCCCAACCGCCAACCGCTAGCCGCCAATACCTGATATGGGTAGGGTCGGGACCGCGTCACGACATAGGTGTATTCATTCTCAGGTGGCGGGTGGCGGCCCCGGGTAGCAGGTGGCGGGAAGAGGCGACCGACAACTCAAAGGGAAACCGGAGACCGGATGATTGGCTGGGGCATTGTGGCCGCAGCATCATATCCGGTTTCCGGTCTCCCTTTGTCTTTCCGCGAACGGACGCGATGTCATCGCGTCCCTACCCTCAGCCTCTCGCCTCTAAATAAGCTTTTACTTCGCCGGCGAGCTTATCGCTGAGGCCGGCGACTTCGGCGATCTCTGCGACGGTGGCCTTGCGGAGCTTCTGGATACTGCCGAAGTGTTCGAGCAGCGCGTCTTTCCGCTTGGGTCCGAGGCCGGGCATCTCGTCGAGCAGCGATTCGCGTAGCTTACGGCTGCGGAGTTCGGCGTTGAAATCGTTGGCGAAGCGGTGGGCCTCGTCGCGGATACGCATCAGCAGGGCCAGCCCGACGTCGTGCCGCGGCAGTTTCAGTTCGCGGCCGTCGGGGAAGACGATCGTTTCTTCGCGTTTGGCGAGGCCGATGAGCGGGGGCGGGGCGAGGGCGTGTTCCTTGAAGGCCGCAAGCGCGGCGCCGACCTGGCCGAGGCCGCCGTCGATGATGACGAGCTCGGGGAAGGCGCGATGCTCTTCGTGCAGGCGCGTGTAGCGGCGGCCGACCACTTCCTGCATCGAGCGGAAGTCGTCGTTGCCTTCGAAGGACTTGATCTTGAAGCGGCGATAGCCGGATTTGTCGGCCT
>JBIKIO010000108.1:0-5143 GCA_044361555.1 Opitutales bacterium | reverse complement strand
GGATTCCAGCGACGGGTCTGGTGTCCGAAGTGGACGCCGGCATCGAGGAGGTCTTTGACTGTGATGTTCATGGTATGTTTTGGCTCCGTATCCCTTTTCCTGCCGAAGGAGGGGACATTGGATCAGGTGGGACTGACTGGGTTTTTGGTTTTATGTCCGAGGCGATCGGCGGTCGCTTCAAACGGTGGAAAGTGGGTTCAAACACCCCTGCCCGCCCGGGGCAAGCGGGAAAATCAACCGAAAGGGCCTCCTTTGGAACTGACAGGCGAACCCCGCCTCGGCAGGGTCGGCGCATCGCGATGTCTTGGGCCTACCGGATACTCTTCCCGCTGCTGCTGATCCCGGCCCTTCCCTACTATTTCTGGCGGATGCTCCGCCGCGGGGGCTATGGCGCCGGTTTCAGCCAAAGGTTCGGATTCTTCCCTACCCAGGGTCCTAAGACCCCCGGAAAACGCCGTTTCTGGCTCCAGGCGGTCTCCGTAGGCGAAATCGAGGCCATCGGCCCCCTCCTCCGCCAGCTGCAAGCCACCGGGCAAGCGGAGATCATCCTCACGACCACGACGAGCACCGGCTACCGGCTCGCCAAGGAAAGATACGCCGACGTGGCCCAGACCATCGGCATCTTCCCGGCCGACCTCTGGCCCTGCAGCGCCCTCGCTTGGCGCCGCATCCGCCCGGACGTCGTCATCCTGGTCGAAGGCGAGCTCTGGCCGGAGCACCTCGCCCAAGCGCGTGCCCGCGGCATACCTGCCTATCTCATCAACGGCCGTATCTCCGACAAGTCCTTCGCCCGCCACCAACGCTTCCGAAATCTTTCCCGCTACGTCCTCGGCCACTTCCGACAGATCGCCGCCGGCAGCGAGGAGGACGTGCGCCGCTTCCGCGCGCTGGGCTTCGAAGCCTCGCTCACCGGCAACATCAAGTTCGACGTCGCGAGCGATGCGCCGATGTCCGCCGAAGAACGCGCGCACCTCCGCGGCGAACTCGGCTTTGGCGCCGACCCTCGCACCGTCGTGCTGCTCGGCTCCTCCACTTGGAAAGGTGAAGAAGCCTTGCTACTGCGATTAGTGCGCGAACTGCGCGCCGGCGGCCAGGACGTCCGCCTGCTGCTCGTCCCGCGCCACTCCGAACGCCGCGCCGAAGTCGCCGCCGTAGTCAGCGCCAGCGGGCTCGACTGGCACCAGCGCTCCTCGGGCGGACCGACCGCGCCGGCCGGCACCGTCGTGCATCTCGCCGACACCACCGGCGAACTGCGCCGCCTCACCCGCGCGGCGGACCTCGCCTTCTGCGGCAAGAGCCTCGCGCCGCACGAAGGCGGCCAGACGCCCATCGAATGCGCCGCCGCCGGCGTCGCCCTCGTCTACGGGCCGCGCATGTCCAACTTCCGCGACATCTGCCGCGGACTCGAGAAAGCCAAGGCGGCAGCATGCGCCGAAGACGAAGCCGCGCTCGCCGCCAAGGTCACCCAACTGTGCGCCGACGAACGTGAACGGCGCGAGATGGGACGCAACGGCTCGGCCTGGCATCAAGGCAACCGCGGTGCGACCGAACGCACGCTCGCGCTGCTGCTCGGCAGCTGATCAGGCGACGCGGAAAGCTTCGCGCAGGCGACGCGCTTCCTCGCGCAGCTCGCCGCCGAGGATGATCTCGCGCGCCCGCTTAGCGCCGGCAGTGGGATCAGCCGAACGGCCCGCGACCCACAAGGCCGTGCCGGCGCTGAGACAAAGGGTGTCCATGAGTCCGTCGGAGACGCCGCCCACGAGCAGGTCGCTGAACATCGCGATGTTCTCCTCGGGCGTACCACCGCGAAGGTCGGCGACCGTACAGGTCTTGAAGCCGAAATCGCCGGGCAACCAGACCGCGTCGACCGAGGCGAGTTCGCCGCAACCGCGCACGCGTACTTCGCCGGCCGTGGTGATTTCGTCCATGCCGCCGCCGGCGCGGGAATGCGTGACGAGGCCGCGCTTGACGCCGAGTTCGCCGAGGGTCGCCGCCAGCGGCTCGACCCAGCGTTCATCATAGACGCCCACGACCATGTAAGCCGGCCGGGCCGGATTGATGAGCGGACCGAGGACGTTGAAGACGGTCTTGGTGCCGCTCTCGGCCAGCTGCTTGCGCACGCCGAGCACCGCCTTGAACGCCGGATGGAAAGCCGGCGCGTAGAGGTAGCAGAAATTCGCTTCCCGGAGCCCGTGCAGCAGCTGTTCGTCCGTGGCTTCGAGCACGACGCCGAGTCCGGCGAGGAAATCGGCGCTGCCCGACTTCGAAGTGATCGAGCGGTTGCCGTGCTTGAGCACGGGCACGCCGGCCGCGGCCACGATGAGCGCGCTCGCGGAAGAAATATTGAAGCTACCGGAGCGATCGCCGCCCGTACCCACGATGTCGATGCTCTTGGCCGGCCAGTCGCCGAAGTCCGTGCGCCGGGCGAGGTCGCGATAAGTCCGCGCGAAGCCCGTGACCTCCGCGGCCGTCTCCCCCTTGCGCGCCAAGGCGAGCAGGAAGGCCGCCTTCTCCGCGTCGGTCACCGCAGCGTCGGCCATGGCCAAGGCGGCGGAGGCCGCCTCCGCGGGGGCGAGGTCGCGACCAGCCGACAGGGCGGCGGTCAGGGCGGGAAGGTCCAGGGCCATGCCGGATTAGCCACGTTCGGGGCGACCGGGACAAGGCATTTTCGCCACAAGGGGTTTGCAACGGGGGGAAAGCACCCAATGATGGACCCTATGGACGATGGCGACCAACCCCAGGGCGACTTCGACGGTTCTGGCAACGCCTCTTGGGGCGAAGCCGACTGGTCCGGCTACCTGCAACGTAACGACCTCGAGGTCGGACGTTTCCTCGCCTATTACAACGAGGTCAAGAACCTGCCTGACCGCCTGGATATCAGCGCCCGCCGCATGGGCTGGGAAAACGCCGACTGGGCGCCGGGCGACGGACCGGAGGAGGTCAATGAAGACGATGACGAAAGTCCCGACCTCCCCTACTGCATCCACCAGCACCCCGTCTACGTCGTGGCCCGGGCGCTGTCCCTCCAGCTGACGCAGTCCTTCCGCCGCCTGAATGTCGACGCCGGCCCGCAGCTCACCGCGCTCGAAGCCACCGACATCATGCACTCCTTCTGGGACGCGCAGCATCAGATGATCATGGCGATCAACGCCACCGATACCGGCGACCTGCCTCTGGCGCTCGTGCACATGAAGCGCGCACTGGGCGCCATCAACTACTCCATCGGCCTCACGGCCGGCCTGCCCGCGGGCGTACGCCTCTCCTCGGCGGAAGCGGCGCACGACCTCGAAGCCACGTTGTTCGACCTCCGCGAGGTCTGCCTGCGCGTGATGGCCGACTGTCGTTGGGACGGACGGAAGAAGTAGCTCAGGCCTCGCCGGCCTGGCCGGACTTGCCCTTCGCCATGAACTGAATGAGGCGCTCGCTGAATTCCTTCGCGGAGTCGTGCCCCATCCCGCGCAAAGCCTGGACTGAGGCGGCCACCTCGACGAGGCGCGCCATGTCACGACCCGGACGGACCGGGATCGTCATGTGCGGTACCTTGCGACCGAGGATCTCGAAAGTCTCCACCTCGAGGCCGGAACGCTCTTCGTCCATGCCGGGCTGCCAGAGAACGAAGGTCACGACCAGGTCGACGCGCTTCTCGCGACGCACCGAACGGACGCCGAAGATCGAAGCGACGTTGATGATGCCGATGCCGCGGCATTCCATGTAGCCGCGATTCAGCTCCTTGGCGGTACCTTGCAGTTCGCGGTCACCGATGAGCGTCACGATCACGTAGTCGTCAGCGACAAGGGAGTGGCCACGTTCGATGAGAGCGAGAGCGCACTCGCTCTTGCCGACGCCGGAAGCGCCACGCAGCATCACGCCTACGCCCTTGATGTCCACCAGCGTGGCGTGGATGTTGGTGCGGGGAGCGAACTTCTCCTCGAGCAGCACGGTGGCCTCGGCCGAGAAATCCTTGGACTTGAGCTGCGTGCGGATGAGCGGGACGCGGTGCCGGTCGGCGATCCGCAGCAGGAGGTCATCCACCATGAGGCCGCGGGAGATCACCACGGCCGGGATCTTCTTGGAGAAGACGTCGTCGAGGAGCTTCTCGCGGACGTCCGAAGACTGGTCGGTGAGGTAGGCCATCTCGCCCGCGCCGAAGAGCTGGAGGCGCTTGAAGGCGAACTCCTTGAAGTAGCCGGTCACGGCGAGCGCCGGACGATTGAGTGACTTCTCGGCGATCATGTTGTCGAGACCCTCGGCGCCGGCGAGGAGCTCCATCTGCAGCATGTCCTTGAAGGATTCGAAGAACTCACGCACCGAGACGGATTCGGGGAGGGTATCGGGAGCGGGGTCGGACATGGACTTCAGAGTTTGAAACCTTCGCCCAGATAATGGCGGCGACTTTCGGGATTGTCCACGATTTCGGCGGGGGTACCGGAGACCAGCACCCGACCCTGGTGGATCAGATAGGCCCGGTCCACGATGGAAAGGGTCTCCCGGACGTTGTGGTCGGTGATGAGGATGCCGATGCCCCGGGCCTTCAGCTTACGGATGATGGACTGGACTTCGGCGACCGAGATCGGGTCCACCCCGCTGAAGGGCTCGTCCATCAGGAGGAACCGGGGACGCGTGGCGAGGGCCCGCGCGATCTCCAGGCGACGACGCTCGCCGCCGGAAAGAGTGAAGGCCGGCTGACGGGCGAGCTTCTCGAGGCCGAGTTCGCTGAGTTGCTCCGCCGTGCGCTCCTTGCGCTCGCGCGCGTTCAGGTCGAGGGTCTCGACGACGGCCATGACGTTCTCCCAGACGGTGAGCTTACGGAAGACCGAGGCTTCCTGCGGAAGGTAACCGACGCCGGCGCGGGCGCGACGCCACATGGGCTCTTCCGTGATGTTATGCCCGTCGAGGAACACGCGTCCGTGCGTCGAAGGAATCAGGCCGACGACCATGTAAAAGGTCGTGGTCTTGCCGGCGCCGTTCGGCCCGAGCAGGCCGACGATTTCGCCTCCCTGCAGGGACAGACTGACATCCTGGACGGCCACCTTGGCGTCGTAATGTTTGGCCAGGGCCTGCGCCCGGATGACGCCCTTCTCGCTCGATGCGGCCATGAGGATAAGAGGAAAGCGGTCAGCGTCCCTTGTCGAGGCTTTTGACC
>JBIKIO010000022.1:0-16909 GCA_044361555.1 Opitutales bacterium | reverse complement strand
ATGTCTTCCGCCGTCTCGACGCGGAATGGCGTCTGCCGCTCGGCGAAGAGGTGCGCGTCGGGCTGGCTTATCGCGGCGTCCGGGCCCGACGGAGAAGCAAGAGCGGAGGGAGTTTCGCCCAACTGTCCGTCGTCGTGTCTTCCGGGGAGGCTGAGATCGTCTTCGGAGCTGACCTGGATTACGTGGAAAGGGCCCGCCTCGCCATCCTGATCGATCAGCACTTCAATGGCACGGAGGAGATTCCCCGCGGGGCCTGAGTCATGGGACTACGCGAAGATTTTCTAGCCAAGTTCGCGCTACTCAAAGCGGCGGCCGAAGCGCGTAATGCCGCGCTGACGGCCGATCGTCCGGCGAAGGTGCTGACGGCGGAGGAACTCGCCCAAGGACATCCGAAAGTCTCCGCCACGAACGATTTCCAGGGCGTCAGTTACGGCGTGCGGCTGGGAACTTGGTTTGGCTGGTTCTGGCTGATCTTCACCTGTGTTCACTGTGTCGCGCTTTTCTATGGGATGTCCCAGGGCTCGGTGAAGATGAACGGACGGATGATCACGCAGCCGGATTGGTGGCATTTCGTGCTACTGGCGCTCTTCTACGTGCCGTTCTTCCTCGTGGGCTTCGCCTTCACCCTCGCGCGCTATCGCGTCACGCTGAGCGACGCCGCCGTCGTCGTCCGCTGGCGGATCATGCCCTATCTTGGCTGGACGTGGACGTTGCCGGTCGGTGAAGACGTCGTGGTCAGGCTGGCTTTCCGTGGGTCGAGTGAAAACAAGAAGCCGGTCGAATCGGTCGTCATCATGTCACTCGGCAAGGAGACGCACTTCGGTGCGTTCCTGCCGGCTGACGTGAAGGAGCACCTCGCCGGACTCATCCAGGATTACTATGGAGTACCGGCTTCGTCGGGAGAAACCGCGGCTCCGTTCATCCCTGCCGACTAAGCCTCAGCGGCCGGCAGGATCGATGGCGCGGAACTTGACGACGGTGTTGCTGGCCGGCTCGTAGAGCACGCCGATGCGTCCGTCTTTCAGGAGCGCCATGCTGCTGTAAGCGAATGGTCCGGGGAAAGTCAGGCGTGAGCTCGCCCAGGTGCGGCCATCATCGTGCGTCAGGCGCAATGTCCCGTTGGCGCGCTTGGGTCCGGCGGCGTTAAGGAAGGCGATGGTACGGTCATCCAGGCGAAGCAGGCTGCCTTGGCAGATGGGGTCGGTCAGGGCGGCGTCCTCGGCGGCCTGAGTCCAGGTCTCGCCGGCGTCTTGTGACCAAGAAACCTTGCGCAGGCTGGACCCGCGACGCCAGCTGCGAGAATTCAGGTAAAGGCCCCCGCCCACGGACTCGGCCACTTGGACTTCATTCAGCTGGATTGTTTCGGTCTGCGGTACCTTCTCGCCGCGCTTCCACGTGGCGCCAGCGTCGTCGCTGTAGGCGACCCAGTTGTAGAAGTTCTTCTTCGCGTCTTGGGAGTTGAACGGGATGACCAGACGGCCGGCCTTGGGGCCGGACTTGAGCTGGATGCCGATGCCTGGCCCGGAAGCGGTGGTGATGGCTTCGTTGGGTTTCAGTGTCGCGGAAACGTCGGTCGGCTTGCTCCATGTCATGCCATCGTCATCGGAGGTCACGTAGCAAGAGCGATTGCCTTTCGGATCGGCGGGCCCGACGGGTAGGCCTCCGAATTCATGGCTACCGCTGGGAAAAACCTGATAGAAAAGGAAGATGCGACCGGACTTGGCTTCTTGGACGAGGCAGGGGTTATTGCAGCTATCCGCACCTTGTTCGTAGGCGACTTTCGGCTTGGACCACGTGGCACCTTCGTCCTTGGAGAAGGAGATCACCAAGTCGTTGCCAGCTTGGTCGGTAGGCTTGTCGCGTCCTTCGGCGACGGCGAGCAAGGTGCCCTTCTGGGTGCGCAACAACGAAGGGATGCGCACCGACGGGTGCGACAGATTCTGCTTGGCTTCGAAGACGATGACGTCCGTACCGTCCGCCGCGAAGGAGCGGACGCAGAGCAGGCTGAGGAGGAGGGTGAGACGCATGTTCAGAAATTCCAGCTGAAGAAGCCGATGGCTTCGAGTTCACCGATCATCTGCTTGGTCTCCGCGGCGTCGGGATTGCCATTAGGCAGGCGGGCGGGGCCGAGCGGCACGCCGAGGTGGCCCATCAAGGCTTTGGCCGCGCCCATGTAGCCGCGCTTGGCGAGGATATCGACGACCGGCTGGACCTTGGCTTGTTCGGCTTCGGCCAAGGCGTCGTCGCCTTTGCCGTGGGCGGCGATGGTCCGCAGCAAGGGGCCGGGATTGAAATTGTAGGTACTACCGACGCCGGCGGTCGCACCGGCGCGGAGCGCGGACAGGAAGCGTTCGTCGATGCCGTAAGGCAGGTCGAAGCGCCCGCCTTCGAGCGCTTGCGCCCGTCGCATCGCGTCGAGGTCAGGATGGGAATACTTCACGCCGGCGAGATTCGGGATGAGAGGCGAAGCGGCCTGCAGGAACTCGTCGACCGGGAAACCGCCGATGCCGGTCATGCCGGGGATGTCGTAATAATAGAACGGCGTGCGCGGAGCGGCTTTCGCCACCATCGCGCAGCTGGCCACGAGATCAGCCATCGTGCGGGGCTTGAAGTAGGAGGGCGCGATCATCGACACGGCCTTGGCCTGGTTCTTTTCGGCGTGCGCGGCGAGTTGGGCGGCTTCGGTCAGGCAGTTGGCGCCGACGTGGACGATGACGTCGATACCGGTAGCCGGACCGACGACGGCCCAGCGATCGTTCAGTTCCGCGCGTTCGCTCGCGGTGAGCGAACTGCTTTCACCGGTGGTGCCGCCGATGAAGACGGAAGTGATGCCGTGGCCGCGGAGGAAGTCCGCCTGCTTCTCGACGACGCCGAGGTTGAGCGAGCCGTCGGCCTGGAAGGGCGTGTGGGTGGCCGTGCAGAGGCCGGTGAACTTGAAGGCGGACATGGTCAGGAGGTGGTGCTTTCGCGCGGGCGGATGCAGAGCGCGATGAAGATGGAGAGCAAGGCGATCCCGGCGAAGACGCCGAAGATGAGATTCAGCGGCATGTGTCGGTCGCGCAGGGCGCCGAAAATCCAATCGGCGAAACCTCCGCAGCTGATGCTCACGAAGTTCATCAGCCCGTAGCCCGTGGCCCGATGTTCCGGCCCGACGAGCTGGCAGAGGATGGGCATGCTATTGCAGTCGAAGAAGCCCCAGCCGAGCCCGAAGACGATGAGGAAGAGCACGGCCACGAGGAGGGTGGACGCGTTACCGACGCCGAAGAGGGCTGGGAGAAGGAGGAACGTGCCAATGGCGCTGACAAAGATACGCCCGCGGATATTCGTGCGCATCCAGCGATCGGCGAGCCACCCTCCGAGCACCGCCCCGACGATCGCGGCGAGCTGCCAGTAGAGCACGGCGGAGATGCCGGCCTTACCCTGGCCGAGGTTGAAGCGTTCGCGGAGGATATCAGGCATCCAGTCGCGCACGACCCACGCCGCCATGGCGGGCAAGGTGAAGTAAACCACAAGAAGCAGGAAGCTGGGATTACCGAGCAGCGAGCGCACGGTCGAGCCTGCGGTCGGGCTGACCATCGCCTGCTCGGTCGCCGGTCGATTGCGGAGGAAGAGGAAGAGCGGGAAGGAGTAAGCGATGCCGATCAGGCCGCACCAAGCGAAGGCGCCGCGCCAGCCGATGGCTGGGTCGTCCGCGGCGTAGCCGGCGAATCCGCCGATGATCACGCCGATGTAGATGCCCATCTGATGGAGGCCGACCGCGCGGGAGCGGGTCGGGCCGAGGTGATAATCGGCGATCAGCGCGAGCGCGGCGGGAATATAGAAGGCTTCGCTGACGCCCATGATGGCGCGCGTCCACAGGAGCTGCTCGTAGCTTTGCACCTGCCCGGTGGCCCAGGTGACCGCGGACCACGTGAAGAGGCTGAAGCAGATGACATGCCGTCGACTGACCCGGTCCGCCAGGTAGCCACCGATGGGGCTGAAGATTGCGTAGACCCATTTGAAGGAACCGAGGATCAGGCCCCATTGCGCCTTGGTCTCGATGCCCGGAATGTCGCCGACCATGGACGACTTCATCGTCGCGAGCATCTGGCGGTCGAGGTAGTTGAGCAGCGCGACCGGGATGAGCAGCATGACGACCAGCCATGCCGTCCGGGAGGCGGCAGGGGTTTCGTTCATCGGTATTTGGCCGGGATCGGCCACCGGGTGAGTCTGGGCGTACGGACGCCGGGGCGTATTTCGCCGCTCACGGTGACAAGGTCATCGCCCAGTCGCACAAGCGGCGCGACCGCGACAGGGTGCGGCCATTCGCCGACGTCGGTCACCTCGAAGGTCTCGAGGTCCATGACGAGGATGCGACGCGCCAGGCCGGTATGCGTCTCGTAAGGCTGTCCGTATTGGGTGCCGTCGTCGCCGCCGACGAAGAACAGGTGCGTTTCCGTCAGCAGGCCGGGGCCAGCGGCGCCGGCGAGCTTATAGGGCAGGCCGTGGAAGCGATTGCCTTCCCCGTTGGTGGATTGGTAGGCGAGGTTCTCGTGGTAGCTACGGAACGGCTTGCCGTCCTTTTCCGAGAGCGAGCAGCCGCCACCCCAGACGAGTTTGCGCAGGCCCGCGCCCACGAGCGGGATGATGCGCCCGAAACTTGGGTCCGCGTTCGAGGTGCGCCAAGGCTTGTCGGGGTCGTCCAGGTCGAGCGACGTCAGGGTCGGGATCGCCGTCATGTCGTCGGGCCGGGCGATGCCGCCGATGACGATGAGGTGTCCGTTGGCCGAGGTGAAGCCGGCGTAGGCGCGCGGGCGGGCCATGCTTTCGGCGAAGCGGGTCACCTTGCCATCCAGCCCGACGAGCCAGACGTCCGCGCGATGTCCTTCGGCCGAAGCTCCGCCGGCGATGACCAGTCCGTCGCGCTTAGGTGTCGGACAGAACGCCGCGCCGACCAGACCTTCGGGCAGATCGCCGATCTTATGCCAGCTCCAGATGCCGTCCTTGCGCGAAAGTTTGAGGACGTCCTTATGATATTTTCGCTGGCCACCTTGCCAGGGCATCTTGTCCGGGAAGTTGGTGCCGCCTGCGGCGACGATGACCTCGCGCCCATCCGCCTCGCGCAGGACGGCCGCCATCATGCCGGCCCGGCCGAGCGGGTCGGGCAGGTCTGGCAACGGCTCAGCCTGCGCGCCGGCAAGCGCTGCCACGAAGAGTCCGAGCAATGGGGTGAGGCGGAGCATGTCGCCGGGGTGGGGCTTTTGTAGCCCGTCCGCGCCGACCCGCCAACCCCAATGATTATTCGGCCCGCAGCAACCAGCCTTCGGCGGAACGGACGAACGGACGGAGCTCGCCGTTGGTCAGCGCATAGCCGCCGGACCACTTCGTGCAACCGGTGGACAGCACGTTCGCCGAGCCTTCGTCGGCTTCGGTCCAGGTGTCGGTTGACTTGTCGTAAGAAAGGACGGTCTTCGCGTAGCCGGGGTGCTTGGCCGCTTCGACCTTGCCGGCCAACTTGCCGTCGTCGCCGCCGAGCACGAGGATCTCGTTCTCGAAGACCGGGCAGGGCGAAGGCGCGCCGGCGACCGCCCGGGGCATCGCGGCGAGGCGACGCCATTCCTTGCCGAGCGTGAACGCGTGGCAGTCCGTGAGGTATTCGCGCTCGACGCCCTTGGCGCCGGGGCTCAGCGCGACGCCGCCGAAGAGATAGAACGTGTCCTTCGTGCCGGCGGACTGGGCGAGCATGCGGCCGGAGCCGGCGCAGAGCGGAAGCTCCTTCCAGCCGGCGTTGAGATTCGCGAGATCGATGGCGAAGGCGCTGGAGGACGCCGCGGTGGCGTCAGGGCGCTCGGTGCCGCCGGCGATGATGACCTTGCTGCCGACGAGCGCACCGGTCGCATAAGCCAGCGGGCGGGGCAGGAACGGGAAGGGGCGGACCTTGAGCTCGCCGTCTTCGACGGCCAGCGTGTAGCAGTCCGCGTAGTGACGATGAGAATCGGCGCCGCCGATCATGAGCAGGCCCTGGCGAATCGAGACGCCGACACCGTAGCCGCACGGCCGAGGCAGTTTGCCGAGCGACGCCCATTTCTTGGAGCGCGTGCTGGTGAGCGAGAAGACCTCATCATGCCAGACCTTGACGCCGCCATCCCAGGCCGGCTTGTCGGGATAGTTGGAGCCCCCGCCGCAGAGCAGCAGGTCACCGGAGGTGCCCACGAAGGCGCCACCGAAGCCGGGGGCGTTGGGAGTTTCAGGAAGTCGGGACCAGCGCATGGGATTGGGCACAAGGAAGACAGGCCGCACAGGGGTGTCCAGAGATTAGGGGGCCGTGGGGTGAATGTCCGCGCGACCCCTGTCAACCTGAGCCTTTTGCGATGATTGCGGTGCTTTTCGCCGAGGGGTCTCCAGGCCGAAGGGGCGAGGATTTGTTTGACAGAGCCGCCCCGACCTTGCCTTGATTGGACTCCTTTCGCACTGCCTGGTAGCTCAGCGGTAGAGCAGGTGACTGTTAATCACTTGGTCGTAGGTTCGATCCCTACCCAGGCAGCCAGAAAGGACTCTTTCCTCGCCCCGGCCCTCCGGGGAAGGTCCGTAAACCTTCTCCTTGACCATCCAAGAGGTTGCGGGAGGATGCATCCACTATGGGCCAACAGAGCAATAAAGTCATCAAGCGTCGCCGTCGCCGCGCCTACCTCGAGCGCAAGAAGGATCGCGTCAAGGTCGCCCGCGCCGCCGCGAGCAAGAAGAAGGCCAAGAAGTGAGGCGAGCAGTGAGCCAGGCCTCTGTGTGGGCCGCGCTCGCTGCGCTGCTCCTCGTGGGTTGCGACACCCCGGTGACCTCGTCCGACGAGGCTCCCGGTATCGCCTATGTCAATGAGCGCCGCCGGACTGACGCCGACGTCGCCCGGGCTTCCGAGGCATTCGGCGCCAAGGACACCGCCGGCTCCGATGTCATCTTCCGCACCGATGCATCGGGCCGCGGAGGTCATTATTTCTACGTCAAACTGGAGGACGCGCCGCCCGCCGACGCGAAGTTGGTCTTGCAGGTCGTCCGCACGGAGAACGCCGCGCCCGAGCGCTATGAGTTTCCCGCCCGCTTCCGCCCAGGCTTCCCGTTCGGTGAATACGTCATCGGCCTGACCGGCAAGCAAGCTGGCGATGCCAAGTGGCGCCCGATCGCCTGGCGCCTCTCGGTCGTCGACGCCAAGGGCAAGGTCCTCGCCGCCAAGCACAGTTTCCTCTGGGGCACTCCCCGCGACCTCGGACGCTGAGTCCATGGCCGCGCCCGAGTGGACAGCCTGGCGCGCCCTACGGCTGGCCGAAGATGTCCCCGCGGCTTCGCTCGCCGAGCAACTCGACGGCGGACAGTCGTTTCGTTGGCGGGCGACGCCGGAGGGTGCTTGGGTGGGCGTGTTCGGGCGGACGGTCGCGATGCTCCGCTCCGGTGAGGCCGGACTGGAGTGGCGCGGACTGAAGGGCGCTGGCGCCACTGAGGCGGCCCTGCGCGCCTATCTGGATGCGGAGGGTGTGCAGGCCCGGCTCTCCGCTGACCTGCCATGGCGTTCCGATCCGGTGCTCTGCGCCGCCCGCGGAGTGTTCCCTGGCTTGCGTATTTTGCGCCAGGATCCGCACGAGACGCTGATCGGCTTCCTGTGCAGCTCCAATAAGCGCATCCTGCAGATCCGCGTCATGGTCGCCGGCTTGGCGGAGAAACTCGGCGATCGCCTCGGCGACGGCTTCCACGCCCTGCCGACGTGGTCCGCGCTGGCCGCCGCGGATGACGCGGTGCTGCGTTCCTGCGCCTTGGGTTATCGCGCCGCATATCTCCGCGGCACCGCCCAGCGATTGCTCGCCCGCCCGCGTTGGGCCGAAGAGTTCGCGGCCTTGGATACCGCCGCGTTGCTCGCCGAGCTCCAATCCTTGCCGGGCGTCGGCCCCAAGGTCGCCGCTTGTGTCGCGCTCTTCGGTTTCGGCCGGCTGGAAAGTTTCCCGGTCGACACCTGGGTCGTCCAGGCGCTCGCCGACGCTTACGGCCTGCGCGGATGGAAGCCGGCTCCGCTCGAGCAGTTCGGTCGCGCGCACTTCGGACCTGCCGCCGGCCTCGCCCAGCAGTATCTTTTTTCGGCGGCCCGCCATGGGCGCCTCGTCACGCTTCCGTCCGAGCCTAAGCGACCCAAGTCGCGGCGATGATCTCCGGCGTGAGCGCGTCGCGTGGTTCGCCCGCGGCGATCAGCCTTCCTTCCGCGAGGACGAGGACGAGGTCGCAATCGCGCGCGAACGCGAGGTCGTGCGTCGCCACGACGACCGTACCGCCGGCGTGGGCGAAGAGACGAATCGCCTCCGTGACGCGTGCCTGGCGGGCGAGGTCAAGCGAGGCGGTGGGTTCGTCGAGGAGAAGCAACGCGCCGTATGGATCGCCGAGCGCCGCGAAGGCCATCGCGAGATGGGCAGCCTTCTGTTCGCCGCCGGACAGGCGGCTCAGCCGCCGTTCAGCTAGTCCCGCCAGATCGAGCTTGGCCAGCCACTCCGTGAAAGTATCCGGCGACCCGACGATCTCGCCGAGGTCGCTTACCAAGTAGTCCCACGCGCAGGTGGGCTTCTGCGCGCAATACGCCCGTCGCCGGGCGTTTGCTTCGGCGGAGCCTCGGCGCGGATCTTCGCCGGCGACCTGGAGCTCGCCGGACGAGGCGACCAGTCCGGCGAGGGCGCGGAGGACTGTCGTCTTGCCGGCGCCATTGGGGCCGACGACGGCCACGACCTGCCGCGCTTCCGCCCGGACCGAGACGCCGTCGATCACCCTCCGGCCGCCCAGTTCTACGGCCAGGCTGACCGCTTCGACGAGCACCTCACTCATGGCGCCCCCTTGCGATCCAGATGAAGAGCGGCGCTCCGAGCACCGCGGTGACCGCGGCGGCGGATAGCGGTGCCTGCGACCAGAGGCCACGTCCCAGCGTATCGGCGGCGAGCAGCAGCGAGGCGCCGAGCAACGCCGAACAAGGCAGGGCCCAGGCATGCCGCGGACCGACGATCGCCCGGGCGAGATGCGGGGCCAGCAGACCGATGAAGGCCACCTGTCCCACCAGGCAGGTCGCCGCGGCCGCGGCCAGCGCGGTCAGCAGGATCGCGTTGCGGCGAGCGCCGCCGACGTCGACGCCGAAACCGCGCGCGGCGTCTTCGCCGAACGCGAGCAGGTCGAACGCGCGCGCCAGCGGCAGGAGGAGGAGCGTCGCTGCGAGGCAGAGCAGGATCGGCAGCCAGGCTAGCTCGAACGTCGCCATACCCAGCCAGTCACCGTAGGCGCCGTTGGTGAGCAGTTCGCGTGACTCGCCGCTGCGCGAGGCGATCACGAGCGTCCCCGCGGCGGTGAAAGCATTGAGGCCCAGGCCGGTCAGGAGCAGCCGCGCGGAGGAGCCTCCGCTTCCCCAGAGGACGAGTAATCCCGAGGTCCCGAGCGCACCGATGAAAGCCGCCGTCGGCAGGAGCCAGGCACGTTGCCAGGCCGCCTCCGGCGCGACTCCGAGTAGGACCGCGATGCCGAAGAGCGCGCCGCCGAAGACACCGGTCAGGCCGGGGTCGGCGAGCGGATTACGGAAGACGCCTTGTTGCGCCGCGCCGCCGACGCCGAGCGCCAGGCCGGCCGCCAGCGCCGCGAGCACGCGTGGCGCGCGGAGCAGCGCCCAGGCGCCGCCGTCGCCCCAGCCGAAGCCTTGGGCGCCGACGGAAAGGGCCAGCGCGACGAGCACCATCAGTCCGGCCAGGCCGGCCAAGGTTGCGCGCGCCGGCGTCATCAACGACCGAGCTCGTTTAGCAGGTCGCCCAACGGATTACGTTTCCGGGGCGCAGGCGCGGCCTGTCCGCCGGGCGCCGCCTGCGGAGTTTGGCCTGCCGGGGCCGTGGAGGGCGCGTTGCGCGTCCGGTCGATGGCGGCCTGCAGCTTCTCGGAGAGGTCGGTACGGATCTGGTTCAAAGAACCCGTCACGTTGACGCCCGGTCCGTCGGTGAAGCCGTCGGTGGGCGAGGGGCTGACGCCAAAGCCGAGCACCTGGAAATATTCCGCGAATTCGCCGGAGCCGCGCAGCTGGGTGGCGAAAGCCATCGGCCAGTCGGCGAAGCCGGACCGGGGGTCGACGTTGATGCCGCCCTTGGCGGAGAGCTGTAACGTCGCGCTACGGATATCGGCCGTCTCGAGTTTGATCGTGCCGGAGGCCAGCCGGGAGGCCTTGATCGTCGCGGAAGTGTAGGCGAATTCGGCGACCGCCTTCTGCAGCTTGGCGGCGGCGGTCATCGCCGCGCCGATCTTGGCGATCTTCTCGCCCTGCTGCTGGTTCTTGGTGAAGGCTCCGGCGATCATCGCGAGTCCGCCGAGCGTCTCGCCGAGGTCACCGGCTTTGTTGGCCGAGAGCGACATGCTGCTGTTCTTGTCGCCGAAGGCGCGGATGACGCCGCCGCGCGAGGTCAGCTGCGTGTCGACTTGGAGGCGGTCGAGGAGTTCGCCTGGCGTGCCGCTCAGGCTGGTGAAGGAAGCCGTGGCGTCGCCTTTGCCTTGGAGGAAATCCTTCGCCGCCGGGACTGCCTGAGCGATGCCGCCGAAATCGAACTGCGTCAGGCTGAGCGTGCCGGCGAGCATGTAAGGCCCGTTGGTGATCGTGGGCTGGAAGGCGAGCTGGCCGCGTCCGCTGAGCGTGCCGTCCGCGAGACGACCGGTGAGTTGCGACAAGCGCAGGCCCTTCTCCTGCCCATCGGCACGCACGATCACGTTCTCGGCCCGGATGCCATAGGCCTTCGCGGTCCCGATGGTGAGGTCCAGCGCGCCGGTGTGGCCGGCCCAGAAAGGCGTCCGGTCTGGCGCGGGCGGATTCATCGGCGCGTCGGCGACGGGTTCGGCGGCTTTCGGCAGGAGCGAGAGCACGTCGTCGACGTCGATGTTATCCACGGTGACCTTGGCCTGCCAGTCATGCTTCGTGCCCGTGGTCCGTTGCGTGAGGGTGAACTTACCTGAGCTCGTCTGCGAGGCCTGCAGGCGGAAGCCGCCTTCGGCGTCGAGTCCGTCCGCCTTCGGCGTGTAGCGACCCGTGACGGTGGCCTGCGTGATGCGTCCTTCGCTCTGACGCAAGCCGACGTCGCTGACTTCCAGTGAGACCTTGATCTCGCCGTCCTGCGCGCGGTCGGCGCTGGCGCGGTAACGGCCGCCAGTGACGATACCCAGCGGACCCGCGAAGGGCTGTTCGGCCAAGGCGCCCAGATCGCCTTGCAGGCGGAGCGTCGTGCCGGCGGCGCGGAGCCCGACCTTGATGTCGCCTTCGGCGAGGACGCGGTTCTGATTCTTCAGCGTGGCCTGGTTGAAGCCCAGCGTCGTCGAGAGTTCGCCGACGACGAGGTCGAGTCCGGCGGCGAGGTCGCAATCCTTGACCCACGGTTTGCCGGCCCAGCTGACGCTGGTCCCGGCGAACGCGAGCGGCGCGCCCTCGGTGCGGACGAAGAGGCCCTCGCGGCTGAAGCCAGCCACGAGGTCGGCACGCGTGAGGTCTCCCGAGAGTTTGAGTCCCGGCACCACGGCCGCGAGGGATTCCAGCGGGAGGTCGCGGGCGGTCGCTTCGACGAGGACGCCGGTCGGACGGGCGCCTTCCGTCGGGAAGGCCTGGCGGAGTTTCAGGGCGAGCAGGTTGCGTCCCTGGCGGAAGATGCGCGCTTCGGCGGAGGTGACCACGGGCGCCTGGCCGGCGGCGCGTTCGATGTTCGTCTTCGCGCTGACGCGGATACCTTTGAGTTTGTCCACCGGCAGGTCTTCCCAGTTCGGCTGCGACGCAAGTTCGACGATGCCCACGTCGACCGCGGCGAGCGCGGTCCACGCGCCGTCGGCGCCGGGCCGGAGGGTCAGGTTGCCGCCCGCGATCTCGCCCGCGGCGCAGCGGACGCTGAAGGGTCCGAGCGCGATGGCGCCGTCGGCGGAGCTGACGGGCAGTTCGGCGTCGATGCCCCGCATCAGCGGCTTGCCGGCATGTTCGAGGGTGACGCCGCGTAGGCTATGCGTGCGGAGGCTCCGCACCGCGGGCTTCCCGTCCTTGAAGGAGAGGGAGGCTTCGCCCGTCCAGCGGCCGGCCGTCACGGTGGCGCCGGTCGCCGCGAGGAAAGGATTCAGTGCGATGAGATCGGCGTCGTCGGCGGCGATGGTGACCGTCGCATCGTTGGCGTTCTCCGGCAGGAGCCCGCCTTTCCAGGTAAGCGTCTGCGGGACGGCGACCCTGACGCCATGGCCCGTGATCGCGAGGGTGTTCACGGCGAAGCCGGCGTCGGTGCTCTGCGCGTTGGCGGCGAGGCGCCATTCGGAACGGCCGCCTTTGGGGAGCGACTTCGAGAGCTTGCTCAGGTCCGCCCACAGCGCCTTGAGGTCGACGTCGGCCTGCCAGCGGGTGCCATCGAGTTCGCCTTTGGCGCCGCCCGTGACGCGGACGTCAGGCAGCTGCTGACTGAGGATGCCGAAGCGCGACGGGTCGACGTCGAGTTCGGCGACGATCGAGGTGCGACCGGCGAGATGTTCGCCGCGGAGCTTCACCGCAGGGCGTCCGGCGGAGTCGCTCATGGTGCCGGTGAAAGTGACGCCGGGTTTTCCGGGCGCCGTGGCGGCGTCCAGCACGAGGCCGACGGAGCCGGCGGCGGCGGGGCTGGCGTCCTTGGCCGCGACTTCCATGCGCAGCGAAGCGAGGTCATCGAACAGCGCGTCCAGCGTGACGCCTTCGCCGCCGAGCGGACGACGGAAAGCGGCCTTCAAGGAAATCTCCCCGCGTGGGTCGGTGGTCAGCTTACCGACGGCGAAGCCAGGCCAGGCGACGCCGGCGCGCAGGTCAGCCTGGCCGCGGGAGTCGAAAGCGTCTCCGCGCACGCTGAAGCGCAGCAGCGTGCCGTCCGCCAGCTTGATGCGTCCCGTGGCGGCGTATGGGCCGAGGATGAAAGGCGGCAACGTCGTCTTGGTCGCGGCCGCCGCGGGCGCATCCTTCGGCGAGCTGACCGGTCGGCGAGAGCTGAGGTCGATATCGAGCGTCTTGAGTTCGAGGCTGCTGAGCGCGTAGGTACCACCGAGGATGGAGAAGAGCTCGGCTTCACCCTTCAGAGAAGCGGCGGCGATCTTCGTGCCGTCCGCCAGGATGAGGTCGATGCCCTCGGCCGAGAAACGTCCGTCGAGCGAGGCTTCGACGCGGGTGATGGCTCCCTTGATGCCAGCGTCGGCGAGGAGTCCTTTGACGCGGGCGCCGAGGGGTTCGGGTCGGAGCTGGGATTCGATCCAGAAAAGAGTGGCTCCGAGGGCGACGGCGACGAGGCCGACGCTCCAGAGGGTGATGCGGAGAACGCGGGACATGGGCGGCGGACGCTCATCTTGCCCGGCCGCCCGGAGCGGGCAACAAAAAGCCCGGTGGAATCGCTTCCACCGGGCTGAAAACCCGCTTCTTCGCTCAGGTCAGGCCTGCGGGGTCTGGCCGCCCTGCGGGGGCTTCGGCTTGGAGGCTTGTCCGTCGGCGCGCTTGCGGCGCAGGTAGGAGGCCTTGGCCAGTTCGACGCTTTCTTCGACATCCATGCTGTAGCAGGCGATCGACGCATTCTTGGACTGGCTCATCAGGCGGCCCCGGCCATAGCGCATCTCCTTGGCGGCCATGATCGCGTCCTCGTCGAGGAGCTGCTTGAGGTATTCGATCTTCTGCTTGGCCCAGTCCGAGAGGCCCGGGCGCTTCAGCAGTTCCTCAAAGGCGAGCTTCGCCTCGGCGAACTTGTGGGTGCGGGTGAGCACCTCGATGGCTTCGATCTTCTCGGCGACGATCGCTTCATCGATCAGCGCGGCGATATCGGCGTCGACCGGCAGGACCGAGAACGCGGCGAGGTCGAGCTCCGGGAGCGAGATGAGCTCAGGGCCGAACTTGACCACGTCGCCGTCCTTCGTGATGGCTTCGAAGTTCACCGCGGCGAGGGCGTCGGGCTTGGCGCCGGCGCCGATCTTCAGTTCGACGACCGCGACGAGCGAAGCATCCCAGGGCAGGGTGCCGAGCTTGCGGCTGCGGGTGGCGCCGTTTTCGAGGATCTCGCCGACCAGGCGGGCCTGGACGTCGCTGCCGCCCTGCACGCTGACCTTCACCTGGCGCAGGAACGAGTTGGACAGGATGGCGAACTGTTCCTCGAAAGCCTCGTCGAGGTCGTCGGCGGTCTGGCCGAAATTGGCGACACCCTCGCCGGCGGTCGCCATGCCCGTCATCAGCGACTCGTTGAAGCCGTGGCCGAGGCCGACCGTGGAGGTCGTGATGCCGGCGCCGGCCGCCTTGGTGACGCGGGCGAAGATCTCGCTCTCGTTCACGAGGCCGTGGTTCGCCTGGCCATCGCTGAGGAGGATGACGCGGGCGATGCGGTCCTTGCGGGTGAAGGGCGCCAGCTGCTTCACGGCTTCTTCCCAACCGCCGAAGAGGTCGGTGGAGCCGCGGGAGTCGATCGCCTGGATACGGCGGACGAGGCCCTCGCGGTCGGTCACCACGGACAGCGGCTCGACGACTTCGATCCGTTCGTCGAAAGCGACGATGGATACGCGGTCATCGCTGCGGAGGCCGCGGACGATGCGGACGGTGCTTTCGAGGGCGGCCTCGAGGGGGCGACCGGACATCGAGCCGGATCGGTCGATGACCAGGGCGAGGTCGAGCGGGGCGCGGGGAGTGGCGACGACGTCAGTCGGCTGGCTGGGGGCGACGATGCGGACGAGGACATGCGTCGCTTCGGAGGCGGCGCGGAGGAAGCCCTTTTTCAGGGGCAGGATTTCGATCTTGGGTTGGCTCATGGGTGGATTCATCACCCCCACCATGCCCCAATCTTCTACACTGTCAACACTTAGAAAGGAACTGTCATAAAACTGCCATCAAACTAGCACTGTCATAATTACAAATACTTCTTCATCAATGCTTTACTAAAGTTGTCGGAAATTTCTAACAGTTCCTCCTTGGTCGGGGTCACTCGGCTATCGATATTGAAGTGGGCCTCGCACCAATGGGTCAGCCTGATTTTGGTCCATCTTTCGGTCTTCGGTTCATCGCCCCGGGAGGCCGGATTGAAGGCCAGGAGCTGATCGAGCAGGCTGCGTGCGGCCGGGCTGAGGTCGTCGCGGGCCAGCTCCTTTTTTATCATCAGGCGCAGCGCGTCCGCCGGGGATTCTTCGGACTCCGCGATCTGCTTCATCTGCTGCACCATGGCGAAGCTCGACTTGCGGGCAGGCTTGTAGGTGGGCGCCGAGGGTTCCGCCATTTCATCGCGCTGGGAGTAGGCCGAGGGCATGCGGGGCGAAAGCAGGCGACCTTCGGATCGCAGCTGCGCGGTCACCGGTTCGTCGTCGCTGGAGCGGGTGCGGAAGAAGAGCTTTTCCGCCTCGGTGGGCGTGGCTAATTCGTCGATCAGCTTGTTCAGGGTGCTGATTTCCTGGTTCTGTAGCAGCAGGGTGCGGATGCGATCGAGGTCCCAGCCGCGTTCGGCCAGCAGGCGGGCGAGGAGCAGCTGACGGACCTGGAGTTGGCCGAAGAGTCGCTGGCGGCCGTCATCGGGGGCCTTCTCCGGTCGGCTCAGGAGCTTCTGGTAAGCGTAGAAGCGCACCAAGCGCTCGGAGGAGCGGTGGCGTTCGCCGAAGCCGAGTTCGGCCAGCTTTTCGGACACGAAGGTGGCGAGTTCCTCGGCGGTGCCTTGGAAGTCCCGATCGTTCAGTTGGGCGGAGATTTTAAGCATGGCGGATGGATGGAGACATTCTGGTGTCAGTATCTGAATATTGGCAATTCCATAGTATTACGAACAACTGTCAGGAAATCCCTCAAAAGAAGCAGGCCGTCCGATAGCGGACGGCCTGCGAGCCGGCTTCCCTTGAGGGAAGCTTAGGAGTTGTGGCTGTAACCTTCTTCGCCGTGGTCCGAGATATCCAGGCCGCGGGCCTCTTCTTCTTCGGTCGGGCGTAGGCCGATGAGGGCCTTGACGATGTAGGCGAGGATTGCGGTGGCGACCAAGGAGATCAGCAGGGTGATGCCGATCGCCTTGAGCTGTTCGGTCACGAGGGTCTTGCCGACGATGTCCTTGAGATTCGAGTTCAGGTTGCCGTTGACGTCGGCCGTGGCGAGCACGCCGGTCAGGATGGCGCCGAGAGTTCCGCCCACCGCGTGGACGCCGAAGGTGTCGAGCGCGTCGTCATAGCCGAGCTTGGACTTCATGTAGACCACGGCCAGGAAGGGCACCACACCGGCGAGGACGCCGATCAGGACCGCGGAGCTGGCGGTCACGAAGCCCGCGGCCGGGGTGATCACGACGAGGCCGGCGACGGCGCCCGAGCAGAGGCCGAGGACGCTGGCGTGCTTGCGGAGGATCCACTCGAGGGCGCCCCAGGTGAAGGCGGCGACCGCGGCGGCGAGGGTGGTGGTCATGAAGGCCTGGGCGCCGACGCCGTCCGCGGCGAGGGCCGAGCCGGCGTTGAAACCGTACCAACCCACCCAGAGCATGCCCGTACCGATGGCGCAGAGCACCATGCTGTGCGGCGTCATGGCCTTCTTGCCGAAGCCGATACGCGGGCCAAGGATGATGCAGAGCAGGAGCGCGGACCAACCCGAGGTCATGTGGACGACCGTGCCGCCGGCGAAGTCGATCGCCTTGATGGAGGCCTTGGCGTTCCAGACGCCGTTCATCTCACCGGTGATGCCCCAGATGTGGTGGGCCATCGGGAAGTAGACGAGGAACATCCAGCCGAGCATGAAGAGCATGACCGCGGAGAACTTCATGCGTTCGGCGATGGCGCCGACGATGAGGGCCGGGGTGATGATCGCGAACATCAGCTGGAACATCGAGAAGACGTTCTGGGAGATCCAGTAGGCGTAGTCGGTGTTCGGAGCCGATCCGACGCCGTTGAGGAAGAAGAATTCGCTGCCGCCGAAGATCTT
>JBIKIO010000107.1:0-5227 GCA_044361555.1 Opitutales bacterium | reverse complement strand
TTCGTCTGCCTCCTCGCCGAGAAGCCCTTCGCGGGCGTCAACGGTTCCGGCAAGCACGTCAACTGGTCCATCGGTGGCGCCGGCGTCGGCAACCTCCTCGAGCCCGGCCACAACCCGCACGAGAACGCCCAGTTCCTCACCTTCTGCTCCGCGGTCGTCCGCGCCGTCGACCTCCACCAGGGTCTGCTCCGCGCTTCCGTCGCCTCGGCCGGCAATGACCATCGCCTCGGCGCCAACGAAGCTCCGCCCGCCATCATCTCGATCTACCTGGGCGACATGCTCAATGAAGTCATCGAGCAGGTGAAGAAGAGCGGCTCGGCCTCGTCTTCCCGCAAGGGCGGTCACATGACGCTCGGCGTCGACACGCTCCCCGTCCTGCCGAAGGACGCCGGTGACCGTAATCGCACGAGCCCGTTCGCCTTCACCGGCAACAAGTTCGAGTTCCGCGCCGTCGGCTCCGCCTTCTCGGTCGCCGGCCCCCTGACCGTGCTCAACACGATCATGGCTGACTCGCTCGACAAGCTCGCCGACGAACTCGCCGCCGCCCTCAAGAAGAACTCCGACTTCAACTCCGCGCTCCAGAGCGTCCTCAAGGACATCCTCACCAAGCACGGCCGGATCATCTTCAACGGCAACGGTTACTCCGACGCCTGGCACAAGGAAGCCGCCAAGCGCGGCCTCAAGAACCTCCGCACGACCCCCGACGCCCTCCCCGAGATCGTCGCCAAGTCGACGGTCGAGGTCTTCGAGCGCCAGGGAGTCCTTTCCAAGGCCGAACTCGAGTCCCGCGAAGAGATCTACACGCACTCCTACGTGCTCGCGATCAACACCGAATCGAAGCTCGTCTCCGAAATCGCCAAGACCCTGCTTCTCCCGGCCGCCCTTAAGTTCGCCGCTGACCTGACCCCCGTCGAGAAGACCAAGTCCGGTGGCAAGCTCCGCAAGCAGGTCGTCGGCCTCGCCGATGAACTGTCCTCGGCCATCGACGCCCTCGACGTCGCCCGCGACGTCACCAAGTCCGACACGCACGCCCAGGCCAAGCATTCCTGCGACAAGGTCCTCCCGGCCATGCTCAAGGTCCGCGCCGCCGCCGACTCCCTCGAAGAGATCGTCGCCGACGAGTACTGGCCGCTGCCGTCCTACCAGGAGCTGCTGTTCCTCCGCTAAGCCTGACCGGCTTTGCCGAGACCAAGGGCCGAACCTCCGGGTTCGGCCCTTTTTGTGGCTCCGTCCGGTCGGCGGCCCCACCAAAGCAGAAGGCCCGTCGCGATGACGGGCCTTCGGTTGCTTGGGTCAGGACGGACGCTTAGGCGTTGTCCCACTTCTTGCGCAGGTAGGCGCTGAAGTTCTTGACCTTCTTCTTGCGGCGACGGCGTTCGGCCGGCTTCTCGAAGCCTCGCTTGGCGCGGGCGTCCTTGATGATGCCTTCGCGGTCGATCTTCTTCTTGAGGCGGCGGAGAGCCTTGTCGACGGTCTCGCCTTTGCGAATCTTGATTTCTACGGACATGTGAGCGTTTGGAGGGTCGAAAGAACAAGGGGGGAGGGCGTTCGTCAACCCCGAATCCTCGGGGAATGAAATCGTGAATAAGTGGCCCGCGGGGAGGGCACTAGACGCTTGCGGCGGGGGTAGGGCAGGCCAATCGTGCCTTTCACCCCTCGATGTACCTCAAGGAAATCGTCGCCAACGGATTCAAAAGCTTCGCCGACCGGACCCGCATCGAGCTCCGTCCCGGGGTCACGGCCGTGGTCGGACCCAATGGCTGCGGCAAGTCCAACATCGTCGACGCGATCCGCTGGGTCCTGGGCGAACAGTCCGCCAAATCCCTGCGCGCCCCCGCGATGCAGGACGTCATCTTCGCCGGCACCGACCGCCGTAAGCCCCTCCCCCAGTGCGAGGTCGAACTCATCTTCGCCGACTGCGAAAAGGAACTGGGCACCGCCTTCGCCGAAGTCTCGGTCATGCGCCGCCTCCATCGTGAAGGCGCGAGCGACTATTTCATCAACGGCAAGCCTTCGCGCCTGAAGGACATCCAGCGTCTCTTCATGGACACGGGCATCGGCCGCATGTCCTACTCGTTCATGGTGCAGGGCCAGATCGATCAGATTCTGTCCGCCAACCCGGCCGAGCGCCGTTATCTGTTCGAAGAGGCCGCCGGCATCACGCGCTACAAGTCCCAACGCCGTGAGGCGCTGAACAAGCTCAGCGGCGTCGACGCCAACCTCGCGCGCATCACCGACGTGGTGAGCGAAGTCGGACGACAGATCGCTTCCCTCCGCCGTCAGGCCGCCAAGGCCCTTCGCTATCGCCGTCTGCGCCACCGTTTCACGCACCTCGACCTCGCCTGGCACGCCAAGCAGTTCGGAGATCGTCGCACCCAGGTCGCCACGCTCGAGACCGATGCGGCCGCCTGCCGCGCCGACGTCACCGCCCTCACCGACGGATTGCGCGACCGCGAAGCCGCGCTGCTCCAGACCCGCGCCCGTCGCGCCGAACTCGCCGAGCAGGTCCAGCTCGCCCAGCAGGCCCTCTTCGATCTGCGCACCGCCCGGGAGAATGCCGAGAACGAGGTCCGGACTTCCGATCTTCGCTCGGACGACCTTTCCTCCCGTCTCGGCGAAGTCCGCCGCGAAGCTCAGGAAACTGAGCTCTCGCTCGCCGAATTCGAGATGCGTCTGCGCGGCAGCTCCGACGCTAAGTCGACTGCCGCCGGTTCCGTTTCCGCCACCGACGCCGCCTACCGCGAGAAGACCGCGCAGGTCGAAGAAGTCGCCCGCCAGGTCGTCGAGGCCGAAAATCTGCTCCGCCGTGCTCGTCAGGATATCCTGATTGCCGAAGGCGAGATGACCCGCGCCCGCGGCGATGTCACCAATCTCGAAGTCGATCTTCGTGGCTACCAGTCTCGTCACGTCGATCTCTCCGCTTCCCTCAGCCAGGCGAAGCAGGAGCGCGAAGCACTCGAACGCCGCGTCACCGAGTGCGGCGCGGTCGTCACGACCCGCCATGGTGAACTCCAGGCTGCCCGGGCGGCCGAACAGGAAGCCACCGAGAAGGGTCGCGACCTGCTGAACGATTTCCGCGCGCTGCAGCAGACGATCTCGGAACAGGACCGCAAGGTCGCCAAGCTTTCCGCTCAGCTCGGCCTGCTCGAGCAGATGCAGTCCCGTCTCGAAGGCTTCTCCGAGGCGGCCAAAGCCGTCCTCCGCGGTGAATTCTCCGAAGAGCTCCGCTCGGGCAAGGCTGCGGCCCTCGCCGATCTCGTCACGGTTGTCGACATCTCCGCCGCTGCCGCGCTCGAGAATATCCTAGGCGCCGCCTCCGAAGCCGTCGCCCTCGACTCCGCTGAATTCCTGCCGGGCATCGTCGCCAAGATGGGCGAACGTCAGCTCGGCCGCGCGGTCTTCCAGGTCGAAGCCCCGCCCGCCTCCCGTGCCGGCTCTGCCGCACCCGGTTGGCTCCGCCCGGCCACCACGGCCGTGCAGGCCAAGTCTCCGGACCACGCCCGCCTCGTCGCCAATCTTTTTGACGGCTGTTACGTCTGCCCGTCACTCGGCGATTTCATCAGCTGGTGGCGCGCCAACCCGGGGTTCGAATTTTTCCTCGTTGCGACGACCGAAGGAGACCTTGTCGACCGCCGCGGCCTCGTCTACGCCGGCAAGCCCCGCAAGGCCGCCGCCAACGCCGGTTCAGGCGTCTTCTCCCGCGAAAGCGAAATCCGCTCTGTCCGCGCTAGCCTTGAGTCTGAGAACGACCAGCTGACGACGCTCAACGAGAAGGCCCTCGGCATCCAGTCCGCGATGGACGCCAATGAACTCGATGTCTCGGCCGCCCGCGACGCCACTCAGTTCGCCGCACAGGAACTTTCCGTCGCCCAGGCCGATGAGCGCTCCGCCCGCCAGGTCCTTACCACTGCCGATGACCGTATCGGCCGCGAAGAGCGCCAGCTGGCCGAGATTGATAACTCGAAGTCGGAAGCACTGCAGCGTCGCGACCGCGCCCAGGTCACCCTCACCGCCAAGGACGCCCAGGTCGCCGAGCTCCGTGCGACGATTACTTCTGGCGAAGTCCAGCTTGAGTCTTCGCGCGTCGAATCTGACCTTCGCCGCAACGCCTTGGGTGAAGCGCGCCTCGCCCATGCCGAACAGCGTCAGCGCCTCGAACTCGTCGGCCGCGAACTCGCCGATCTCGAATCGCGACGCGCCGAAGCCACCGCCCGCCTGAACTCCCGCCGCATCGAGGCCCAGCAGAACGAGAAGCTCATCGGCGAGCTTAAGGCTCAGGCCGCCACCGCCCGCGAGACCTCCGCCCGCCTCGCCGGCGAAATCGAGATCTCTAACTCTGGACTCAACGAACTGCGCGGCTCCCTCAACGAGACCGACGCGGCCGTCGAGTCCGAGGACCGCGTCCTCTCCGTCGACCGCGACCGCTTGCGCGTCGCCGACACCCGCCTCAAGGGCCTGGAAGTCTCTCTCGCCGAGCAGTCTTCACAGTGCGGCTTCATCGTCGAGAAGGTCCAGTCCGATCACCAGCTCGACGTCACCGAAGTCGACTGGCGCCTGCAGCTGTGGCTTTCCGACGGCGAACCCGAAGGCATCTCCAGCTTCGACGATCTTGAGGAGACCGATGAAGAAGGCTCCCGCCCGGCGCCCAAGGCCGTCGCGCGACGCGGCGAACCGACCGCCGAGGATCTCGCCGCGATGGAATCCGCCGACTGGCCTCCGCTCGTGCGCGAGATCGCCGAGCTGCGCGACCGCATGGCCGGCATGGGCTCCATCAATCTCGTCGCCGTAGAGGAGTATTCCTCGCTCCGTGACCGCCACGACTTCCTCACCAAGCAGAGCGACGACCTTTGGAAGGCGAAGGAAGAACTCACCAAGGCGATCGACGAACTCAACCAGACCTCGCTCAAGCTCTTCACCGATACCTTCGAGCAGGTCCGCAAGAACTTCAAATTCACCTTCGAGCGCCTCTTCGTCGGCGGCGCGGCCGACCTCACCATGGTTCAGGCTGAAGATCCGCTCGAGAGCGGCATCGAAATCGTCGCCCAGCCGCCCGGCACCAAGCTCCGCGGCATCACGCTGCTGTCCGGCGGCCAGAAGACGATGACCGCCGTGGCCCTGCTCTTCGCCATCTACATGGTGAAGCCCTCGCCCCTGTGCGTGCTCGACGAGCTCGACGCCCCGCTGGACGACGCCAACGTCAACCGCTTCACGGACATCATCCGCGAGT
>JBIKIO010000106.1:0-5282 GCA_044361555.1 Opitutales bacterium | reverse complement strand
ATGGGCCTGCTAGGCGCCTGCGCCCCCCTCCGCCTCCTGATGGAGCGTTCGCTGACCCCCGAGGGCGGCCGCCCGATCGAAGCCTTCGGCCTGAAGTTCCCCAACCACATCGGCCTCGCCGCCGGATTCGACAAGGACGGCCTCGGCTGGCGCGGTGCGGCCGCCCTCGGCTTTGGCCACGTCGAAGTCGGCACGGTCACTCCGAAGGCGCAGCCCGGCAACGAGAAGCCCCGCGTCTTCCGCTACCCCGAGCTCAACGCCGTGGTGAACGCCTACGGCTTCCCGAACAATGGCGCCCAGGCCCTCTATGACCGACTGCGCAAGCAGCCCGGTCGTGGCCAGCGCGTCAGCCCCCTCGGCATCAACATCGGCAAGAACAAGTCCACCTCCAACGAGCAGGCCCACGAGGACTACCTCACCTGCTTCAAGCTCCTCGCCCCGCTCGCCGACTACGTCGCCGTCAACATCAGCAGCCCGAACACCGTCGGACTGCGCGCCCTCCAGGACCGCGCTCCGCTCGTGACACTGCTCTCGACGATCGCGCAGGAGAACCGCTCCGTCGCCGGCGGCCCCGTTCCCCTGCTCCTCAAGATCGCACCGGACCTCAATCCCAACCAGCTCGCCGACATCGTCAGCGTCGTCGGCGAATGCGGCTTCGCCGGCATCATCGCCACGAACACCACCGTCACCCGCCCCACAGGTACCGAAGCGTGCTCGCCCGGCCGCGGCGGGCTGAGCGGCGCCCCGCTCCTCGAACGTTCCTTGCAGGTCGTGCGCTTCCTCGCGAAGGAAGCCGACGGCCGCATCCCGATTGTCGGTTGCGGCGGCATCCTCTCCGCGAAGGACGCCGGCCGCTTCATGGACGAAGGCGCGTGCCTCGTGCAGGTCTACTCCGGCCTCGTCTTCCGCGGGCCGGAACTCGCCCGTGAAGTCTCCGAAGGCCTCGCCTGGCGCCAGCGCGCCTGGGCCTGATTACTTCGTCGGCGCGACGGGGATGTGCACTTCCGACTGCTTGAAGAAGAAGGGCACGAACGGGCTGTTCCAGTAGACCGCGTAAGGTTCACCGGCCGCTTTCACGTCCGTCCGTTTCGCCAGCCACGCGCGCAGTTCGGTCAGCGCCTCTTCGTAGTTCTCACGGCTGTACGAACCGCGGATGCCGATGGCGGCCACGCGACGCTCAGGGACTGACGACAGTTTCACCAGCGGCGTCTCCGCGAGATCCGCCCGCTTGGCCGAGGCATCGTCCATGTAGAAGACCATCGTGCCCGGCTTGATACCCGCCTCGACCGGCGCGGTCATCGGGATCTTGTTCGAATCGATGTAGCGGAAGAGCTTCATGAACAGCCCGTTGTCCGAGGCGAAATAATCCTTCGACGACTCGGTGCGCATCCAGCGGGCCGCCGGTAAGGTCTTGAGTTCGAGGTCGCCCGGGGAGGTACGCGGGTAGGCTTCCACGGCGGCGAGGTTGACGGTCAGCGCCACGATGGCGAGGGCAACCCGGAGGAGCGTGTTCATATCGCCATCCTAGGGCCCGCATCCGAGGTTCCAACCCCCGAAATCAACGACCGACCTTGCCTCCGGTCCGGGAGGGCGCTTTCTTGGGGTGATGAGTGACTCGCCGGAAAAAAACACCCTAGCCTCCCGCCTAGGCCATAATTTCCTGACCGGGCTCTTCCTCCTAATGCCGATCGGCCTGACGCTCTACGTGGTGTCGGTGCTGCTCGACCTGATGGGTAAGTTCGTCCAACCCGCCCTCGAGTTCGGCTTGGCCTGGCTCTGGACGTACGCCAAGCAGCCCGTGCCTGATTTCACGATCGGCCTCTACCGCCAGCTGGTGGTGGTGTCCTCGGCCGTGGTGATGATTTTCATCCTGATCTTCGTCGGCTATCTCTCGAAGCGCCTGTTCGGCAAACTCCTCCACCGCTGGTTCGGCGCCGTGCTTGAACGCATCCCTGGCCTCGGCTCCCTTTACGGCACCATCCGCCAGATGGTCGACGCCCTCAGCGGCCGCAACAAGGACACCTTCCGCCGCGTCGTGATGGTCGAGTTCCCGCGTCCGGGCATGTGGTCCATAGCCTTCGTCACCCACGAGCAGCCCACGGTCTTCAGCGAGGCCATCGGCAAGCAGGTCGTCAACGTCTTCATCCCCGCCGCGCCCGCCCCGACCACCGGCGTCATCCTGCACCTTTCTCCCGAGGAAGTCCGTGAGACGAAGCTGACCGTCGGCGAAGCCCTCGGCCTGCTGATGAGCTTCGGCTCCGTCGTCCCCAAGCCGGCAAGCAAGGAATAGGCCGGATGTCCGCGTCGAGCCTCCGCTGCCTGGTGCTGGGTCGCGACCCCTCCGGGGAGTCGCATTCCCTGCTCACGCTGCTCGAGCCCGCCGAAGGCCTCGTCCGCTGCCTGATCCGTACCCATCGCGGCAACGGCACGACGTCGCCCGATCTCTTCGACGAGGGCGAAGTGAGCCTCGAACGCGCCAAGGACGGCGGCACGCGCTTCGCCCGTGACTACCGCCTGCTCACCCGCCGCGCCGGCCTCGCCCGCGACCACCGCACGCTCGAACGCGCCTGCCGCCTCGCGGCGATGATCCGCAAGAACCCGCCGCCGCCCGAGTCCGCCGAGGTCTGCTACCGCATCGCCCTCGAGACCTTCGACGCCATGGCCGCGCGCCCGCGCGCGGACTGCGCCTATTTCAAGAGCCTCTGGCTCATCCTCAAGGACGGCGGCTGGGGCGTGCATGAGCAGTGGTTCACCCAGCTCGGCGCCCGCCAAGCCCACGCGGCCGCGATCCTCGGCCAGCCCCTCGACGCGCAGACGACCGACGAAGAGACCGTCGCGAAGCTGAGCACCGACCTCGAACGCTGGTCCGCCGGCGAGGCGCACTTCGTCCTGCCCTGATGCGCATCGACCTCAAGGCCAAGCGCGTCGAACTGAGCGCGCAGGAGTTCGCGACGTTCCGCCCCGGACCGGGCGCGGGCGCCGGCGGCGCCCCGTGGCGCGCCGAAGCCGGCCGCCAGTGGCACGAGACGATGCGCAAGGTCGCCGAAGCCGAAGGCCAGGGCTGGCAGTTCGAACGCACGATCGCCTGCGAGGTCGGCGCCCTCGGGTGGAAGATCGCCATCACCGGCCGCGCCGATCAATGGAGGGAGACGGAGACCGAGGTGAACATCCGCGAGATCAAGACAATCAGCCTCAAGCTGCCGCGCAAACCGGAGTTCCTCATCGGCCGCTTCGCCCACCACTTCCTCCAGCTGGCCGCCTACTGCCATGCCGCCCGCCTCGGCTCCGGCACGCGCGAAGTGAAAGGCGAACTGATCTTCATCGACCCCGCCGACGGCACGCGTCAGCCCGTCGCCCTGCCCCGCTCCGCCGAGGCCGACCTGCTCGCCCAGGCGGAGACGCTCGCCGCGCACGCCGAGAACCGCCGCGCGAGCCACGCCCGCCTCCTTAACCTGCCCGACCGCCTGCCGTTCAAGGAACCGCGTCCGGAATGGCTGCAGTGCGGCGCCGACCTCGACCAAGCCGGCCTCGACTCGCCGACGCGCCTGCTCGTCGCCCCCACGGGCTTCGGCAAGACCTCCGCGGCCCTGCGTCACGGACTCGGACTGCTCCGCGGCGGTCGCGCCGGCCGCCTGCTCTACCTCACCGGCAAAGGCACGGGCCAGACGCAGGTGCTCACCGAACTCCGCCGCCTCGCCCGCAGCAACGAACTCCGCGCCGTGCTCCTGCGTCCCCGCGCCGAACACGAGGTCGAAGGCATCACCGACGACCCCGAACAGATCCGCCGCAACTGGGCCAACGCGAAGATCGACCCGCAGCACCTACTCGAGGAAGCGGCCGACCTCCGTCGCGTCCGCGAGATCGGCCGCCTCGCCGGCGTGCCGCCATGGGACATCACCAAGGCGATGCTCGGGCACGCCGACGTGGTGATCTGCGACTACAATTACGTCTTCTCGCCGCGCAACCGCGCCGCCCTCGAAACCGTGCCGGGCTGGGATATCGCCGACACGGTGCTCGTCGTCGACGAAGCCCACAACTTGCCTGACCGCGCCGCGGAATGCCTCTCCTTGCGCGACGACGAACAATCGGCCGCCGACTTCGCCTTCACGCTCACGCGCTTCCGCGCGCCCGAAGCTTGGTGTCAGACCGCGCAGATGTGGGCCGACTTCCTCCATCGCCTCCCGAAAGCCGACGCGCTCTCGCCGGACGACCGTGTCGAAGCGATGGCCATCGCGGAGCGGATGTCCGTGCTCGCGGCCGAGCACCCGTTCAATACCGACGACCTACCCGACGCCGCCAAGCAGTCCGTATGGAATGCCGCCTCGTGGTCTGACCGTCTCGAAGCCGCCGACCTCGGCTGGCTTCTCTGGTCGCCGAAGCCCGGCTTGCTCAGCCTCGACTGCCTCTCCGCCGCCAAGGCCACCGGCGAACGCCTGCGCGCCTTCGGCCACACGCTGCTGATGACCGCGACACCCGGGCCGCGCGGCTCGCTCGCGGCCGACTGCGGCCTCGACTCCGACCACCTCGTGAACGTGCACGCCCTCGCCCCGTGGCGTCAGGGCGCCTACACCGTCGCCATCGACGGACGCGTGGACACGCGCCTGAAGACCCGCGACACGCATATCGCGCGGACCGCAGCCGCGCTGCTCCGCCTTTCCCAAGAAGGCGCGGTCGCCGCGTTCTTCCCTTCCTATAAATACGCCGAAGCCGCCGTGAAGGAAGTGCGTAACCTCGACCCCAAGGCCGACGTCGCCCTGCAACCGCGCGGGCTCGGGCCCGACGGCACCGCCCGGTTCGTCGAAGACTCGCTCAACCGCTACACCATCCTTTGCCTCATCCTCGGCGGGTCGCTCGGCGAAGGCGTCGACATGCTCGGCGGCCGCATCCGCTCCGCCGTCGTGATCGGCCCGGCGCTCCCCGAGGTCAACGCGCTCCAGGAAGCCCGTCGGAAGATGTTCGCTGAAGCCGGCGCGGAGGACGCGTTCTCGCTCGCTTACGTCCGTCCCGGCATGCGCAAGGTCAACCAGGCGCTCGGTCGGCTCGTGCGTGCGCCCGGCCATACGGCGCGGGTGCTCCTGCACTGCCGCCGGTTCGCCGACGAGGCCTATCGTAGCCTCCTCTCGACGGAATACGGCGACCCGCAGGTCCTCGCGGACGACGACGAGTTCGTCGGCTGGTCGGCCCGCAGCTGATCAGACGCGGCTGATGACGCGCGCGGCGGGGAAGCGGATCTTCTTCATGCCGGCATACTTGTCTTCGGCCGAGCGGTAGCCCACGGCGCA
>JBIKIO010000105.1:0-5291 GCA_044361555.1 Opitutales bacterium | reverse complement strand
GTATCGGTGATTATGATCTGCTCACCGCCGCCAGCGGCCTGACCTCCGGCGGCGCCACTTATGCCCTCGGCAGTCTCAGCGTGACCGGCGGTGCCCGGACGCTGACCGCCACCGACACCTTCGTCCGACTCAGCGTCGCGGCCTTCACGTCCGACCTTTATTGGTCCAACGCCTTGGGCGACGGGAACTGGTCGGGGAACAGCGGGTTCGCGAGTAATTTCGCCACCGACCTGACCGGCACCAACGCCAACGGTCTGCCCGGCGTGAACGATCGGGTCATCTTCAGCGCCAACGGCGCCGGAGGTCCGGCGATCACCACCTCGCTTAACGGCAACTTCAGCCTCAAGGACTTGGAGTTCACTGCCAATCCCAGCGGAGTCACTTCGGTGAGCATCGCCCCGGGCGTGATCTCTCCGGGCTCCCTGACCCTCACCCCCACGGCGGCGACCGACGGCATCGACGTTGCGACCAACGCCGGCGCCATCACCATCAGCGCCCCTGTCGTCCTCGGTGCGAACCAGCGCTGGAACGTTGTCGGCACAGGTGTCAACGGCTCTTCCCTCATCGTGAGCGGCGCCATCACCGGCGCGTTCAGTCTGGAAAAGAATGGCGCGGGCATCCTGACCCTCGCGGGCACGGGTAGCTCCTATTCCGGCACGACCACCGTCGTCGACGGCGTCCTGCAGGCCGGCATCGCCCAGGGCTTCAGCAACGCCTCCGCCCATGTCATCCAGTCCGCCGGTACCCTGCGCCTGAATAACTTCGACGCTACCATCGGCTCTCTGGCCGGCGCCGGCACGGTGGAGAACGGCGGCACGGCCAATGCCAGGACGCTCACCGTCGGCGGTGACAACAGCAGCACGACCTTCAGCGGTGCGTTGCAGAACGGCGGTGCGTTCGCGCTCGCCCTGGCCAAGACCGGCAACGGCATGCTGACCCTCAGCGGCACGAACACCAATACGGGTAACTTCACGGTGAACGGGGGCCGGCTTTCGATGGCTACCGGAACGACCACGATGTCCGCCGGACAGTTCACGACGGGTTCCGCCGCCAACACGCGCGGCATGCTCCTGATCGGCTCCGGTGCTGCGATCACCACCGTCGACATGGACTTTGGTTCCAATGCCACGGCGGCGGCGGGCGCGGGTTACCAGACCGGCGGGACCGTGGTCCTGACCGCGGCGGACGCGAACGGTGTCTTCGGACTGGGTAACGCCAATACGGCCTTCGGTTATTATGAGATCAGCGGGGGCACGGTGAGCATGAATCGGCTTACCCTTTCCACCCCAGGCACCAGCGGCTCTGGTATCTTCCGACAGACGGGCGGCACGGTCAACATCGGCACTTGGACCACGATCGGCCACGGCACCGGCACCTCGCTTCTGGACCTCGCGGGCGGGGTCTACAACTCCGGTACCAACTTCGCCATGGGAGTCGACAATGCCGGGTCCACCTCCGTCGTGAATGTTCGCGGCAGCGCTGTTTTCATCGCGGCGACGGGTTCGACGATTTCCCTCAATCGTGGAGATAACACCGCGCGGGATAACATGACCAACGCGCTCAACCTCCTGACGGGCGGTACTATCCGCTCGGCTTTGGGCGGCATCACGAACGGCACGACTTCGGGCGCCACGAACAACTTCGTCCAACTCAATCTTAACGGCGGCACGATCATCACCAACCAGGCCACCGCGAACCTGATCAACATCAATAACACCAACGCCACCCTGACCGCGAACAGCGGGGCGTTCGTCTACGCCGGCGGGTTCACGGTCGATACCAATGGTCTGAATTCGACCATCCCTTCGCCCTTGCAGGCGCCGGCCGGACTGGGCGTCCAAAGCATCGCGGTGAGCGCCGAAGGGACCGGCTATATCGGCGCCCCCGGCGTCCGCATCACCGGTGGCACGGGCTCCGGCGCCACGGCGATGGCCAACATGGTCGACGATGGCAGCGGTAACGGCACTTTCAAGATCGGCAGCCTCACCATCACCAATCCGGGCACGGGGTATCTCGGCACGGACACGCTGACGGTGAGTTTCGTGGACAACGCGAGCGTCTACGGCACCCAGGCCACGCTGGGCGCGGTCACTTTCAACGCCGGCAATGTTTCGGGCGGACTTACCAAGGCCGGGGCCGGCACGCTCACGCTTACGGGGACCAATACCTATGTCGGGGGCACCACCATCAATCTCGGAACGCTCGCGCTCGGCGCCAGCAACGTGCTCGCGAACACCGGCAACGTGACCGTCGCCGGAGGGACGCTGGATATCGCGGCCTTCAATGACACCGTGGCCACCGTCTCGCTCCAGGGTGGCGTCATCACCGGCTCTGCCGGCGTGCTGACCTCCACCGCCGCCTTCGACCTGCGCGACGGCTCGGTCGACGCGATCCTCGCCGGCGCGGTCGGCTTGAACAAATCCACGGGCGACACCGTGACGCTTTCCCGGGCCAACACCTACAGCGGCGTGACCAACATCACCGGAGGCACGCTGGCTTTCTCCGCCGCGAACAATCTCGGCGATGCTTCCGCGACCAATAGCCTCACGCTCAACGGCGGCACCTTGAGCTACACGGGAGCCGGCAGCGTCAACCTGGTTGCTAATCAGGCCATGACCATCGGCAGCAGCGGCGCCACGCTCAACATCTCGGACGCCACCGGCACCCTCAATCTGCAGGGCGGCATCGTCACCACCGCCGCGGCTAACCTGACCAAGACCGGTCTCGGCACCGTCGTCGTCACTGGCTCGACCGATCTCAACGGCGGCAATGTCACCGTCAACGCGGGCGCGCTTAACGCTGGCTTCACCGCGAGCGGCGCGGGCGCCCTGACCGTGGCCGCCGGCGCGACGCTGAATCTTTACGACGGCGCCGCCACGAGCATGGCCATCACGGGCCTCAATCTCGCCGCCGGCAGCTCCCTCGGCTTCGATCTCGGCGCCACCGGCGTCAACGACGCGCTCAGCCTCACGGGCACGGCCGTCATCACGCCCACGGTCTCCCTGAACTTCAACGCCTTGTCGGGCGTCGCCGTGGGCACGTATGATCTCCTCACGGTCAGCGCCGGCACGCTCACCGCCGGTGACTACGCCCTCGGTATCGCGCCTTCGGGCCTGAATTACAATTTCACCACCGTCAACGCCGGGCAGACCCTGCGCCTTACGACGAGCCTCCTGAACCTCGTCTATTGGAAGGGTGACGTCGCCGGCGGCTCATGGAGCGCGAACGCCGCGGCCGACACGAACTGGGCCAGCGACCTGGCCGGCGCGACGGACCTCGGCGCGCTGCCGGTGGCCACGGATACGCTGGTCTTCGCCGCCACGTCGGCCGTCGGACCGAGCATCACCACCACGTTGGACGGCAGCTTCACCGCCGACAGCCTGAAGTTCACGACCAGCCCCGTCGGCGTCACCGCCGTGGCGATCAATCAGGGGGCCTCCGGTACCTTGACCCTTTCGCCGGCCTCGGCGAACAACGGTATCTCCGTGTCGGCCGATGCGGGCGCGATCACCATCGGCGCGCCCATCGCGACCGGCGCGATCCAGACTTGGGAAGTCATCGGCGGCGGCACCAATGGTTCGTCGCTGAACGTGAGCGGCGCCGTGACCATCAACCACCTCATCAACAAGACCGGCGCGGGCGTGCTCACGCTCAGCGGAAGCAACACCGGATCTGGCGAACTCGCCTTGGCCGCAGGCACGCTCGTCATCGCCAATAACAGCGCCCTGGGCGCGGGCACGCTCAGCATCGGCGCCGGCACCATTCTCGACACGGGCGCGACGGCGATCGTCAATGCCGGCAATAACGCCCAGAATTGGAACGGTAATTTCACCTTCACGGGGACGAATACCCTGAACCTCGGCACGGGGGCCGTGACGCTTGGGGAGAATGTGATCGCAACCATCTCCGGTCAGACTCTGACCGTCGGCGGAGCCATCGGCGACGGCGTCGCCACCTTCGGCCTGACGAAGGCGGGGGTCGGAGTCCTGACTCTGAATGGCGCCAACACGTACGGCGGACTCACCGCCCTGACCAACGGCAACCTGACGCTGAATGGAAATAATTCGGGTGCTTCAGGGGGCGTCACCATGGCTGCCGGCGCCACTCTGAACATCGGTCATGCCAACGCTCTCGGTAGCGGGACGCTCACCCTTGACGGCGGTATCCTCAATAACACTTCCGGTGGCACGCTGACGCTCGGCGGGAACGTCGCCCAGGTCTGGAACGGCGCCTTCAATTTCCTCGGCACCAACGACCTCGTCATGGGTGCCGGCGCCGTGACCTTGGGGGCGACGACCCTGGTCACCGTGACGGCCGGCAACCTGACGGTGAACGGCGTGATCGATGACGGCTTGGACACTTTCAACGTCGAGAAGAACGGTGCCGGCACGCTGACTTTGGCCGCCCTTAACACCTACGGTGGAGTGATCGGACTGAACGAAGGCACGCTGGTCTTCGCGGTCGACCAAGCTCTCACCAGCATCACCAACGCGCTCAGTCTCGGCGGATTCGCCGGCAGCACCGCCGCTTTCGCGTTGGACCTCAGCGCGGCCAGCGCGCGTTTCGGCGGCACGATGCTGGTCCAGACCGACAACGTCACCCCGAACACGATCACGATCGGCGCGGGCAAGGCCCTCCAGATCGATAGGTCTTTCACGATTGGCTATAACTCGGCCGCCAATTCCACGACCAGGCTGACCGTCTCCGGCGCCGGCACTTTCAAGGTCGGTGATGTCGGCGCGCCGACCAACCAAGGCTTCCTGGTAGGCAACGGCGGTTCCTCGGGCATCAGCAACGCCGCGACCCTCGACCTGAGCGGCCTCGGCACCTTCTACGCTAACCTTGGCAGCGGCACGCTGCGCGTCGGAGACGCCGCCAATGCCAGCGGCGGCGGTTCGAGCGCCAATGGTTCGACCCTGATCCTGGCGGCAGACACCACCATCATCGCGGCCACGATCACCTCCGACAATCCGACGAGCAATGCCATCCAGCGCATCAAGCTCGGCAACGGCACCAACGTGCTCAACGCCAATACCATCACCATCGGCGGCGCCGCTAATCGTGCTTCGGGCACGCTCGACTTCAATGCCTCTACCGGCACGGTCCTTGTCCGTGCCCTCGACGGGATCGGCCGAACGGCCATGAACGTCCAGAACGGCAACGCGGGAACGGGTGCGAACTTGTTGGGCACGGTCGATTTCACGGGTCACTCCGCCAATCTGTTGCTCAGCACCTTGGCGGTGGGCGGTCGCAGCGCCGCCACTTCGGCCGCGGGCACCGGCAACTTCTCC
>JBIKIO010000021.1:0-17298 GCA_044361555.1 Opitutales bacterium | reverse complement strand
GGTATTCCAAGAACTGCCGCGCGCCCTCGTCGCCCATGTAGGCCGACAGTAACTTAGGGTCGGTCTGCGTCAGGTCTACGACGATGAGTCCGTCCAGGCAGCCGCCGAAGCCTTCGTCGACGTTGAAGGCGATGAGCCGTCCGTTGAGCTTGAGATAATGTTTCAGAAGGACCGGCACGGCCTTGGCGTCGGGCTCCAGGTCGCTCACGAGGCTGGAGACATGCTCGAGGTCGAAGGCGCAGCGCTGCAGGACGTCGAGATCGGCGTCATGCAGGCTCATCGAACGCGGGGGATTCTTGGCTCGGACCAGCGGCAGGAGGTCGTCCGCGGAACGATTGTTCTTCAGATACGACAGGATGAGTTCCTTCGAGGCCTGACCATACTCCGGATTGATGCTCACCGGGCCGAAGAGCAGATGATACTTCGGGAAACGCACGACATAGCGCCCGATACCTCGCCACAGCAGCGGCAGGCTCGTGGGCTTGCGCTGGTATTCCTGCCGGATGAAGGAACGCCCCATCTCGAGGGCGGGATCCATGCGGCGGAAGAAGTCTCCCTTGAACTCGAACAACGTCGAAGTGTAGAGGCCGTGCTTGCCCTGCAACGGCAGGATGCGGTCCGTCGGGCCGAGACGGTAGCCGCCGACGATCGCCGAGGCCTTGTCATCCCAGAGCACCATCTGGTCGTACCAGGCATCGAACGCGTCCAGATCGCAATCGAGCCCCGTGCCTTCGGAAACCGAGCGGAAGGTCGTCTCCCGGAGACGTCCAATCTCGCGGAGGGTGTGGGGGAGATCTTTGCCGAGGAAACGGTAGACCTTGAAATCGCCGCTGGTCAGGAGCAGATCCTCGGGGGGCAAGCTCTGGAGTTCGGCCCGGAGCAACGCAGGGTTCACCGGGGGAATGATCGGAGCCTGCGGAGCCGCCGGCTTGGCGGGCGCGGCCTTCTCCTGCTTGGCCCGGCTGGTCAGGAGTTCGCAACGTAGCCGCAGGAAGCTGGTGGCCTCCTCATCATCGGGATGGTCCGTCAGCTGCGCGGGAGTGACCGGGTTGGCGGTGCGGAGACGGATCACCTTGCCCCGATGGTGAAGGAACTCCCGCAGGAGCAGCATCGTCCGCAGACGGGGGTGCACCAAGCCGAAGGACTGGAAGAGGCCGGAGTTGCGGCCCTCGATCCGCATCGGCAGGAGCGAAGCGCCTACCTTACGGGCCATCCGCACCACCTGCGGAGACCAGACCGGATCATCCACGCGGCGCGACTTGAGGCGCAGACTGGAGACCTCGCCGGAAGGGAACGTCAGGATGCAGCCACCGGCCCGCAGATGCGCGAGGATGCGACGCGTGCCCGCGATATTGCCCGGATCAGCCGCATCGGGGCTGAACGGGTTGACCTCGATCAACCAAGGACGGATACCCGGAATCTGACTGAGCCAACGATTACCGACGACCAACGCATCCGGCCGGGCCCGGAGCAGAAAATCCATCGCCACCAAGCCGTCGGCCAGACCATGCGGGTGATTCGCGACCACGACGAGAGGTCCCGTACGCGGAATGCGGGCCAGGCACTGGTCGCTCCAAGTATTGGTGAGTCCCGCCTGCTCCATCGCAGAGGTGAAGAAATCCGGACGACCGGCCACATGGATACGCTCAAGGAAGGCATCGAACGCGCGGACTTTGAAAAAACGGTCGAGCACTGGCTCCGCCCAGGCCAGCGGTCCGAGATTGGCCTTAAGTTCGTCGGTATTGCTGGGAGCGCGCGGAGGTGACATCCATGGCAATGATGCCACGGATGTGCGAACACCGGGGGGCGGACCCGTGACAATGTGGTGTCAGTCCGCGGCGAACCCGAAGAATTCGCGGGCGTTACGCGTGGCGACCTCGGCGACCTCGTCCGCCGGCAGCCCTAGGAGCTCGGCGGCCTTGGCGCAGATCTCGGGGAGATAGGCCGGCGTATTTTCCTTACCGCGGACGGATTGCGGCGCGAGGTAAGGGGCATCGGTCTCCAGCATCAGCCGGGCTAGCCCCTGCGCCTTGAGCGCCTGGCGGATCTCCTCGGACTTGGCGTAAGTGATGATCCCGGTGAAGGAGGCGCGGCCACCTCGTTGGTTGAGCTGACGGACCTGTTCCGGCCCTTCGACGAAGCAATGGAAGACGACCTTGCGCCAGTCCACGCCGCTGGCGTCGATCAGGCGTACGCAATCATCGAAGGCATGCCGGGAGTGGATGACCACCGGGCAACCGAACTGGTAGGCCAGCGAAAGCTGGCGACGGAAGGCTTCCTGCTGCCAGGCCTTGATGCGTTCGGATTCGGCGACGTCGGTCGGTAGCCGGAAATAATCCAAGCCGATCTCACCGAGCGCGGCGGGGTGGGTCTGGTCGGCGAAATAGGGTGAGATCGCCGCCACCGTCTCCTCCCAGCCTTCTTCGACATGACACGGATGCAGCCCGACGGTATGGCGGAAAAAATCAGGCTGCTTGGAGGCGAGGTCGCGATAATCAGACCAGTCCTTCAGGTCGGTGCCGATGGCCACCACGCCTTCGACGCCGGCGGCCCGGCACTCCTGTACCCACGCGGCGAGACGGCCGGCCTTGAGGGCGTATTCCGGGTGACAATGGGAGTCCAGCAGGCGCACGGGACGATTAGGCGTGGCGAGACGGAAAGGGCAAGACCTCAGCCCTGCCTTGAAAAAGCCGCCCTGCCCTGCACGTTGGCCGCATGCACCACTGGCTGATGAAGTCCGAACCCGATGAGTTCTCCTTCCAGGAGCTCGAGCGCAAGGGCAAGGAACCGTGGACCGGCGTGCGTAATTACCAGGCCCGTAATTTCATGCGCGCGGCCAAGGTCGGTGACCTCGTGCTCTTCTATCACTCCAACTGCGACGAGCCCGGCATCACCGGGGTGGCCAAAGTTTCCAAGGAGGCCTTTGACGACCCCACGCAGTTCGACGCCAAGTCGGATTACTACGACGCGAAGTCGACCAACGATAACCCGCGCTGGAGCTGCATCGAGGTGTCATTCCACCAGGGCTTCAAGCGGCTCGTCAGCCTGCCCGACCTGCGCGACTGCGCGGCGCTGAAGGAGATGCTGATCCTGCGCCCCGGTAATCGTCTCTCCGTCACGCCCGTCACGCCCGCCGAATTCAAGGCGATCGCCGGCTTGGGCGGACTCAGGAAGTAGCCTCTTCGATCGGCAGCCACATCGCGAGGATCGCGGCCGGAAGGAATAGGAGCGAAGCGTAGAGCAGCACCGAACTGAAATCGGCCGGCTTGGCGAAGATACCGAAGAATACCGTCCCCGCCGCGGCGAAGACGCGTCCGATGTTATAACTGAAGCCGGCGCCGGTCGTACGGAGCAAGGTCGGGAACAGCGGCGGTAGGGCCATCGTGAAGAGACCGAACACACCCTGACAGAAACCGACGGCAGCATAGAGCCCGTAGGTGGCGGAGAGGCTCCACGGCAGCAGGAAGGTCAGCCCCATCAGGACGAAATACGCGCCGAAGAAGCCGGCCAGTGCGCGACGATAACCGAACCGCATGGCGGCCCAGCCGGAGGCGAAGTTGCCGACGACCGAGGCGGCGATGACGCAGAAGAGCGCGGTCGAGACGACGGAGGCCTTATCGAGGGAACGGGCCACGACCTCCGGATGATTACGGATGAACGCCTGCTGCCAGAACATGAAGCACCAGTGGCCGGTCAGGGAGATCGCGCAGAGCAAGGAAGCGATGAACGTCGTGCGACGGATATCCGCGCCGAACAGGCCCATCATCGAAGGGACCTCCCGCTTGCCCTTCTCGGCCGACCACTCGGCGGTCTCCGGAACCTCCTTGCGGATCCAAAGCGTCACGAAGGCCGGCAGGACGCCGATGAGGAAGACCCAGCGCGGCTCGTAGCCCGGGATCTGCTGCAGCAGGAAGACCGCGCCGATCGCGGCGAGGATGCCGAAGTTGACGGCGCACTGCAGCACGGCGGCGATCCAGGGGCGCCACTTCTTCGGCCAGGTCTCGGAAAGGAGCGAAGCGCCGACGGCCCACTCGCCACCGATGCCGAGGGCGGCGAGGAAACGGAAGATCATCAGCTGCCACCAAGTCTGCGCGAAGAACGAAAGGCCCGTGAACAGCGCGTAGGTGAGGATGGTCAGCACCAGCGTGCGGCTGCGGCCGAGCCGGTCGCCGATGATGCCGAAGAAGGCGCCCCCAAGGGCCCATCCGAGCAGGAACGCGGCCTGGATCCAAGAGCCGTAGAGCGGCACGGAGGCATCGGCCTCCGGGACCAAGAGCAGTTCGGCGACGAAGACCGTGGCGACGAGCGTATACAGGTGCAGGTCGAGGCCGTCGAAGAACCAGCCGAGCCAGGCGGCGAAGCCGGACTTCTTCTGGTGGGTCGTCAGCTCGCTGAGCTTCGTGGCTTCGGCGGGGGCGTCGCGCATGAGGAGACAGTTGAAACCGCCTAGAAATTAGCAAGGCGGGCTTTGCGGCCCGCCCTGCGTGAGGACTTACTTCTTCTTGGCGTCAGGCTTCTTGGCCGGCGCCTTGGCCTTGGGGGCCGGCGTCGGGGTGTAAGGCTGGTTCGTCATGGCGCCCGGGGCGACTTGGAGGAGGTTCGGAGACATGTCCGGAGCCTTGGCGTCGCCGTTGGCCCACTTGAGGCCGCCGACCAGGATCTGCTGGAAGGTCGGGTTGGTCCAGACGTCGTCGCGGTGGCCCATGGCGGTGTAGAACACGCGGCCTTTGCCTTCGTGCTTGGCCCAGCAGTTCGGGTAAGGGGGGCGCTTGTAGTCGTCGCCTTCGAGGGCGGGATCATTGAAGACGGTGAGGACGTGAATCTCGGGACGGAAGTCCTTGAGGCTATACCACTCCTCGACGAAGGAGAACGAGTCACCGACCTTTTCGAAACCGGGGAAGGTCTTGTCGATGACCTTGTTCACGCCGGCCTGCTGCTTGCCGTGGCGGATGAACTCGGCGCCGAGGAAGCAGACATAGGCGTCGGCCTTGTCGCCATGGTTCTTGAAACGTTCCGGACCCTTCACGGCCTCGTTGTCGGTATGGAAGGTGTCGGCGGCGGAGTGGGTGCCCACGAAGCCCTTACCGGACTTCACGAAGTCGAAGAGCGCCTGCTTGCCGGCCGGAGACATCGGCGGATTCTTATCGGTGCCTTCGGAGCAGAGGTCGCCGGTGGTGTAGAACATCACGGTGTCGAACTGGGCGAGATACTCAGGAGAGAACTTCGAGCCGTCCTTGGAGAAGACGAACTCGATGTTGTTCGCGGCGCCGAGCTCGAGGAGCTGCTTCTCGGCGAAGCTGGGCTGGCCCTTCTTCCAGGAGATCACCTCGTGCTCGTAGCCCGAGGACTTGGTGAAGAAGAGGACCTTGCGCTTCGGGGCGTCGGCGGCGAAAGCGCTGAGCGACAGCAGGCAGAGGAGGAGCGAGCGGAGCATGTTGGGGCGGGGGTGTGCCGTGAACAAACCCTCCCCCGCCCTCGCAGGCAAGCCGATTGGACTCAGGCTACGGCCGAACGACGCGCCGGAGGCAGCTGGCGGACGATCTCCGCGAGGCGATAACCGAAGCCCGGGCCGCGCAGGCTCGAGCCATCGACCTGTCCGTCCCGGCGGGCGTAAAGGGCCGGATGGACCGCCGCCTCAGGAGCGGAGGCGGCCGGATAGAACTGCATGCCGTTCGTCTCCACGCCGGCGATGGTCGGAGCATGGGCGGCGAGCAAGACGTGGGTCATCTGTGCCATCATGGGATTGGTGAGATCCTGGACCATGAGCTGCATTCCGTGGGCGCGAGCCCAGCAGAGGCTCAGCAGCGCACCGGTCTGCGTCTTGCAGGTCTTGAGCGCCACGCCGGTCCAGCCGAGTTCGCGACCGAGGCGGACGATGCGCCAGTCGTGGGCGCTCTCGTCGAGGAACAACGGCATGCGCTGGCTCACCGAATGGACGTCGATGAGGTGCTCCTCCAGTTCATACGGGAACGGCTGTTCGACGTAACTGAGACGCTGCCAAAGATCGGGCAGCTCGGCCTTCACGCGGTCGAGGACGCCGTTCACGTAGGCCGGATCCATGACCGTACAATTGAAGTCGGCGGTGAAGAGTTCGACGCCGAGCGGCAGGCCAATCTCGGCGATACGCTTCAGGCGTTCAAAATCCCAGGCCGCGTCATTACCGCGCAGCTTCACCTTCAAGGCCTTGAGGCCGTCGGCCTTGATCCACTCGTCGAGCGAGGAAGAATAGCCGTCGGCGACCTTGTTCGTACCGGCTTCGGCGAGCGTGAGGTAATCCAGACCACCCACGAGATGCCAAGCGAGGAGCTTGGGCGTCACCGGCGAACGGAAGTAGTCGGCCGGATAGCGTCCCGCGAAGGACACTCCCTTCGCGTCGGCGGCCGGCGTGACGAACGCGGAGAGATCGCGATTCATCCACGGCGCCGAGTAGGTCGAATACGTCGGCACGCCATGGGCGACACCGTAGGCATCGTGCAAGGCGAGGTCGAAGGGTGAGCAGCAGACCAGTGCGGCGAGGGTCGGGATGGCGACGCCCTCGGGCAGGCCCGCGTTGAACTTTTGCAGGATACCCGGCAGCGCTTCCTCGAGAAAGTCATGGCCGATCTCCATCGGATGGCCGCGGGTACCGAAGGCCGCATAAGCCTCGGTCAGCGTGTCACAGAAATCATGTAGGGCCTTCAGGCGGATGTCGTAAGCGACCGGCGAAGGCCAGACCCACTGGACGCTGAGCGGGGTCTCACCCCACCCTTCGGCGCGGGAACCATCAGCCTTCTCGACCGTCACGCACACCCGGGCGCAGACGACGCTCGTGACCGTCTCATGGCCGAACTTCAGGGGCAGGCGCAAGGTCACCGGCAGAGCATGCCAGCGCACGGCGCGGATGCGGATGTCGCGAAGATTCATCGGTGTTCAGTCCTGCAGCGCCTGACCGGAGGTTTCCTTCCCGAGGAAAGCGACGAAGAGACCGACCGCATAGACGAGGGTGATCGCGGCCGCGGCCTGCTGGTAGCCACCGAGGCTCTCCACCAGTTTACCGCTGAGCAGCACGAACGGCACCGCGACGAAGCGACCCGTGTTATAGCAGATCCCCTGCCCCGTCGCGCGGACGCGAGTCGGGAAAAGTTCCGGCAAGTAAAGCGGGAAGAAGCCGAAGAAAGCGGTAGCCGCCATGCCGAGGGTGAAGACCTTAGCGGCCATGACCCAAGGGAAGATCCCGAACAGCATCGCACCGGACCAGTCAGCCGGCGTGCGGTAGATCCACACCGTGGCGGCCAGCGCGAAGAGGCAGAGGAGTTGATAGCCCAGACGACGGCGCAGGCCAGCGAGAAGCAAGGGCGCGACGAAAGTACTGCAGCAAGCCCCAGTCGAGACAATGACCATCGCGAGCGCCTTGGCGCGGGGATTATCTGGACCAGCCATGTCACCGACCCACAACGGGATCCACTGCACCGCCCCCCACGTACCCACGAAGACGACGGAGACCATCAGGATACCCGCGATGGTCGCACCCCGTAACTCGGCCCCAAACACCTCGCCGATCTTGGAACGGGCGGGCGTCGCAGAAGCGGCCTCCTTGGCGGCGGAACGTTCCCACTTCTCGGACTCCGGGACGAAGAGACGGATGAGCAAGGTCAGGATAGCCGGCGAAGCACCGATCAGGAAGTGAATGCGCCAGGAAGAGCCGTCGGCGGGATACGCGAGTGCCATGCAGCCGACGAGCACCATGCCGAGGTTGGCGGCCATACCGATGGCGCCGGCCATCTTTGAGCGATGACGCTCCGGCCAGGCTTCCATCACGAGCGCCACGCCGAGCGCCCATTCGCCGCCCATGCCGAGCGCCGCCATGAAGCGGGCGGCGGCCAGGTGCGTCGGGTCGGTGGCGAAATAACAGACGCCGCTGAAGATCGAGTAGAACAGGATGCTGAAGGACATCGCCTTCACGCGACCGATGCGGTCGCCGAGCCAGCCGAAGGCCGCGCCGCCGAGGGCCGCGCCGACGAGGAACGCCGAAGTGATGATCCCCATCCAGCCGCCGACCCAGCCGTTGATCGCCTTCGTGCCGAGCGTCGCGATGTCGGCGGGAACCATGCTCTTGAGGGCCGGACCGGCGAGCGTCGGGAAGAGCGCCTGCTCGTAGCCGTCCATCATCCAGCCGAGGAAGCCGGCCAGCAGGGTCATCTGCATGCCCTTGGTGATCGCTTCACGGGTTTCTTTGACGTCGTGCATTGGGGTTCAGTTCATCAGAAGGAGTTATCCTGGGTCTTCAAGGGGCGATTTCTCCCTGCAAGCCTGCGGTGCAACTAATGTTTTCAAGCGGTCAATTACCTGCTAAGCCTTTCGCCCCATGAAGCCGCTGATTGACCGCCCCGAGGACCTGACGCCGACGACCCCGTGGGAGGCGACGAAATGGGCCTGGACGGCCGAAGAAGCCCTCGTCGACCACCGCACCAAGGCCCGGCTGTGCTCGGCCGTGCTCCTACCCTTCCGCGACGGCCGTCCCGACTGGTCGAGCTTTGTCTCCGAGATCCGCTGGCAGCAGGCCGCCGCCGACCATTACGGCGTCGAACTCGTCCCCGTGCTCAACGCCGACACCGGCTACATCTTCGACCTCGACGATAAGATGTATGCCGAAGTGCTCCGCCAGTTCCGGCTGGCCTTCCCCGACATGCGTTTCATCGCCGGCGTGACCGCCCGCGGTGCGCAGGACGACACGTCTTTCATCGCCGAACGCTACCGTCCGCTCCTGGATCTCGTCCAGGCACACGACAACTGCGAGGTGATGATCATGACGTCGAAGTGGCTCAACTCGCCGGATCCGCAACATCGTCGCGACGGCTACTACCAGATCGCCGAGTGGCTCGTCCGCCCGGGCATCGTCCACGCGCTCGAGCCCGCCTTCGTCCCCTGGGCCACGCCCTACGAACCTTGGCTGCTCCACCAGCTCGCGATTCATCCGAAGTTCGTGGGCGGCAAGGTCAGCACGCTCGACGAGCCGCACTTCCTCTACTGGGCGGCGATGTGCAAGGACCTGAAACTCGACTTCGCCCCGCACAGCGGCGACGACTACGGCATCGCCACAGCGATCAAGACCGGCCTGCCCCTGCTCATCGGCGCCGCCAGCAGCGCGGCCCCGCAGATCTGCGCCGCCAAGGACATGTGGCTCGAGGACGGTGCGCCGGGGAAGAAATTCCCGACGGGCACCGGCCGTTTCGACACCCGCGTCTACAAGCTCTTCGAGGCCTTCCAGTCACTCGAGGACCAGGTGTTCCGCCTCGACGCCAAGGGCAGCGCCGCCGCCTACAAGCACAGCACCGCGCACCTGCTCCATCAGCTCGGCGTCATCGCCTCGCCCGAACCGCACCCCGCCTGCAAGGACGTCCGCGGCCCGGACGAAGCCACCCGCATGACCGAGGCCATGGTGCGCACGCGCCGCCTCTCCGAACGCCTCAAGATTCCACGCTGAACCTTATCATGACCACTCCCTTCAAACTCACCCGCGTCGCCTCGCTCAAGACCGTCGCCGACTTCCGCGCCCACTGCGCCGGACTCGGCATCGAGCTACCGCTCGAGGACGCGATCGAAGCCGGCGCCGGCAACCCCCTCTCGCAGCCGATCGCCCGCACCCAGGTGAACGGCAAGACGATCGGTAACCGTATCGCCATCCACCCGATGGAAGGTTGGGACGGCACCACGACCGGCGGCATCTCCGAGGAAATGAAGCGACGCTGGCAGCGTTTCGGCGCGAGCGGCGCCAAGCTGATCTGCGGCGCCGAGGCCATGGCCGTGCGGGCCGACGGGCGCGCGAACATGAACCAGCTCATCATCAACCAAGAGAACCAGGCCGGCATCACGGAACTCGTCGGTATCCTCAAGGCAGAGCACCTCGCCCGCTGGGGTTCGGTCGACGACCTCGTGATCGGCTTCCAGCTGACGCACTCCGGCCGCTTCTGCCGCCCGCATGACAAGAAGCGCTGGGAGTCCCGCGTGGCCTACCGTCACCCCCTCCTCGACAAGAAGTTCAACGTCACCTCCGACGACCAGATGCTGACCGACGCCGATGTCGAAGAGCTGATCCGCTGCTACGTCAAAGCGGCCCGTATCGCCCGCGACTGCGGCGCCGACTTCGTGGACATCAAGCACTGCCACGGCTACCTGCTGCACGAATTCCTCAGCGCGCACACGCGACCGGGCAAGTTCGGCGGCTCCTTCGAGAACCGCACCCGCATCCTGCGAGACATCATCGCGGGCATCCGCGCCGACGGCAACGCGATCGACATCGGCGTGCGCCTGAGCCTGTTCGACATGGTGCCGTTCCGGCCCGACCCCGCGCTCAGCCAGCCCGGTAAGCTCGGCCCCGGCATCCCCGAAGAGCACGCCCAGCTGCTGCCTTACCACTATGCCTTCGGCGTGAACGCCCAGAAGCCCACCGAGATCGACCTCACCGAGACCTTCGCCTTCGTGCAGCTGCTCGGCGAACTCGGCGTGAAGATCCTGAACACCACCGCCGGTTCGCCTTACTACAATCCGCATCTCCAGCGTCCGGCGGCCTATCCGCCCAGCGACGGCTACCAGCCTGCGCACGACCCGCTCATCGACGTCGCCCGTCAGGTGCGCGTCGTCCGCGAGGTACGCGCCCAGGCCCCGGCAGACATGATCGTCGTGAGCTCCGGCCTCAGCTACGTCCAGGAATACCTACCGCACCTCGCGCAGCACATCCTGCGGACCGGCGGCAGCGACGCCATCGGCGTGGGACGCGCGGTGCTCAGCTACCCGGCCATGCTGGCCGATGCCGCGAAGAACGGCGCGATGGAGACGAAGTTCATCTGCCGCACTTTCAGCGACTGCACGACCGCGCCGCGCAATGGGCTCATCTCCGGCTGCTACCCGCTCGACAAGTATTACACCGCCAAGCCTGAGTTTCAGCAGCTGAAGGACATCAAGAAGAGCGTCGGAGCCTGAGCGCGCCTCACGGTTTCTCGAAGATCAGCAGGTGCTGCCACGGCAGGCCCGGCTTGTTCGTCACGAAACGGAAACCCGCCGCCGCGAACTCCTTGCGCGCCTGCGCCTCGGTCATCTTGTGGTGCGGCTTGATCGGCACGTCGTCATCCTCCGCGCGATACTCCAGGAGGTAGATACGGCCTTTCGGCTTCAGGGCCGAACGGAGCGAGGCGAGCATCTCCGCCGGATGGTCGAACTCGTGATAAGCGTCTACCATCAGGGCCGCGTCGAGCGAGGCCGGCGGCAGCTTCACGTCGTCGATCGCCCCGAGATGGGGTTGCACGTTCTTCACGCCGAGCTTCGCGGCTTCGGTCTTCAGGAACTCGAGCATCTCCGGCTGGATATCGACTGCGACGACCTTCCCTTGCGGCAGCAGGCGGGCGATACGGAACGAGTAATACCCCGAACCCGCGCCGATGTCCGCCAAGACCGCGTCGGGAGCGAGCTCGAGCAAGGCGATGGCCTTGGAAGGAGCCTCCTCCTTCTCCCGTTCGGTCCGCTCGAGCCAACCGATGCCAGGATGGCCCATGACATGGGAGATCTCGCGGCCCATGAAAGTCTTGCCGATGCCGTCAGCGGAAGGCGGGCAGTTCCCGTAAACGGGCGGAGGCGGGACGTTCGGAGCGGAATTGGCCGTCGGGCGGGTCCAGAAAAACAAGGCGATCGCACCCCCGACGAGGAGGCACGACGAAAGCAGGGGTTGGCGTTTCAGCATGCCGCTACCTATGCCTTCGGAACAGTCCATCGCAAGAACCTACCACAAGGCGGAATGGCTCCCGACCGCCGCCCCAAAAGATCAATATGGCTAGCCCGGAAGATCTTAGGGGGCTCTGACCGCTTGCGTACCCCTTGATACTGACTGTAATCACCTAGGCCGCAAAACGCGGCGTAGAATGCCAAAACCTCCCCATAGCCGAGGGTTCAGCCTGATCCTGTCCCTGACGATCATGGCTGGGATTGTCATGCTGGTGATCACCCTTTCCTCGTTCATCACGATCGAATCCCGGGCAGCGATGAACCAGCAGCTCGCCGCACGCGCCCGGCTCAACGGCATCCTGGCCATGCGCCTCGCCCTGGCGCACCTGCAGCAAGAGGCGGGGCCGGACCGGCGGGCCACCGCCCGGGCGGAGATCATCCAGCCGACGACGTCGATCGCCGCCCTGCGTAATCCGATGTGGACCGGGATCTGGCGAACCGACCGACCTGACCAACCGCCGGCCTGGCTGGTAAGCGGCAGGCATGACCGACCGGCTGGCGCCCAGTCGATCTCGCTCTCCGGACTTGCCGATTACGACAACGATCACCTCTCCCCCTTGCAGGCGTCCCCTCCAGCAGGCATCGAGACCGTCACCTTGGTCGGAGGCGCCAGCGCCAACCGCTACTCCGCCACCGATCCGACGCGGCCAGACGGTTTCGTCGAAGGCGTCGCCAAGCTATCCATCCCCGAGGCCACCGGCTCCTACGCCTACTGGATCGGCGACGAAGGCGTGAAGGCTCGGCTCAATCTCCAGGATCCCCGTGAAGCGGCGGACAGATTGACGCCCGACCACGTCGCCATGCTGCGTGCTCCTGGGCGGGCGGCGCATGAACTTCTCCCCGGACTGGAAAACATCACGCAAACGGATATCTCCCGAGCGGCAGGAATCATCGACCTAACGCTGACCCCTGGCTTCGCTGGAGGCACTCCTCCGGACGAGCCAGGACGCGCGTCCACGCCCAATTCACGACGTCTCTTCCATGACGTCACGTTTCATTCCGCGGGAGTCATCGCCGACTCACGCGACGGAGGACTCAGGCGCGACCTCTCTCTCGCCTTCGAACTCTCCGACAAGGAATTCAATCAATCCGAGTTCGGCTCAGGCTTCGACGTGCCCGCCACCCGCGTCGCCGGAGGCCAGGAAATCGTCCGGATGCAGACGCCGATCGACGGAAGAATCATCCAGGTGGCGCCGATCTTCAACCGCAGGACAGCTCAGGGCGAGCTGCGCGGGCCGACCTGGTGGGCGCTGCGCGACTACCATCGACTCTACAAGCAGCTGGGATGGTCGGCCGCGGGCGTCCCCTCGCTCCGCGCCCGCGCCCTTTACCCGAACGCCGGCAGCATCCACAACCTGGCCTTCGACGGCGATAACGAAGGATTGCGCCGGAGCCAGTATCTCTACGCGGGCGCGCACAACGCGGACCACGCGGGACTGAATCCCGCCGTCTCGGACTACGGGGATTTCTTCGGCAGCGACTATCGTCCGATCCCGAGGCCGTTCGCATGCTCGGCCGCTCCTTACGTCGACAAGACGACCCTCGTCTTCGACGTCAGCCAAGGAGGCGGCTGGATCACGCTCAACGTCACGCCGTTCGTGGTGCTGCACAACCCCTACAATGTCGCCATCGAGTGCCCCGCCCCTTCCGGAGGAGCCAGCCATGTGTTCAGTTACAGCGACTGGGACGACTGGAAACTGATCATGAGGGTCACCCGATTCGGCTTCACCACCAACTACGAGCACCCCCTGGGAGATTACTATAAGCGGATGGGACTGCGCACCTCCACGACCCCCGACATGTTCAGACTGTATCTGGGGAACGTCACCCTGCAGCCCGGGGAGTACCGCGTCTACTCGCCGGAGTCGCCCTTCGCCTCCGTCTGGGGACAGGTCGTGCGGCTCACGAATAGCTTCAACTTCACCGGTGGCTATACCGACGGAGGGACGACGGGACTCGACTGGGGCGTGCTCTGGCCTGGCTTCAACCTCTGGTCGAGCGACAGGGTTCAGTTCGAAATCGCCCCTACGGGCAGATCCTTACCTGATGCCTTCGGCATCCTGCGCTCCGTACCCACCTCCAATCGAATCACCCCCGCAGGCGTTTTTCGCTCAAGGCACGGGCTCGTCTGTTGGCCTGAAGACGTCCTGACGAACACCAGCGACAGCTACGAACTCTTCAATCGTACCAGCGAGATCAACGAAGCCACGCACCGCGTCATCGACCCGGCCCGGGTCGGACACCCCGGACCGATCACTTTCCCGAACCTGTTTTCGATTCCATCGAACCGCACGGCCACCGGGCAGCCCGCGCCGGGCCAGATGATTGCGGCCCTCGAACTGTCGACCCGATCGGTGACCGAGCGCGTCCCGTCGACTTCTTGGCTGAGCAGCGTCGCGACCAGCGCGCTTCCATTCCCGCCATACACGGCAGCCGCTTCGCTCTATCAGACCGCGCCGGCCGCGCCGATGTTCACCCACACCAATCCGACCGCACCGGTCGTGCGATCCGACGGCGCGGGCCGCGTCACGGACGGCGCCAACCAAGGCTTCAACGGCTCCTCCCCGAGCTACCGCATGCGCTGCTTCCGCCCTTCCGGTTCCGGATCGGGGCCTTGGAGCACGCTCATCGCCACCCAGGTCAGCGGAGGAAGCACCTTGGCTTACGGCGGCTTCAGCAAGGAGGTGACCGGAACGACGAAGTCCGTCCACCTGGAGATCCCGCTGGCCCCGCCGGTATCCTTAGGGCAGTACGCCCACGCCAACTTCGGACTTCGCGACCAACAACCTCTTTACGGCGTGGGCAACAGCTTCGCCAGCCTGCAGGTGCGGATGACCAAGGCGCACGAAATGATCTCACCGGACTGGACGGAGTTCGATCAGCCGTACCTTCTCAACGACGCCATCTGGGACGCCTTCTTCCTGTCGTCGGCAGGACCGGAGATGACCCGCGGCATCTCGCCCAGCGCCCCGGTCCCTCCTGCTCCGGACGCCGAAGAAGTGTCCAATCCTTACGCCGAAACCCGCCAGATCGGGCAGGTCCTGGATGAGTTCTCCGCAGGACAGCGGACGCTTCTCAACCCCCGGATGCGCCTCGACTCAGGCAACCCTAACGCAAGAGATGCGCTCAGATCTCACCGGAAGTCCGCCGCGGCGCTGCTCAACCTAGGCGCCTTCAACGTGAACAGCGTCTCCGTGGACGCGTGGACCGCTTTCCTCGGATCGGCCAACCGGGTCGCCTACGCGAACCTGACGGCATCGCAGCCCAATACGGCGACCGGCAACCAAGCCAACGTCCGTCTTCCGCGCGCCCTGCAGACCGGTCCGTCGCCTGCCGCCACTGGAGCGATGAACGAAACGGGACGCACTAACTGGCAAGGCTTCGCGAACCTGAACGAGACGCAGATCAGGGCATTAGCGACGGCCATCGTGGCCGAGAACAAGGCAAGATTCCAAGTGCTGACGCGCACGGAGCGCGAACAGAGCTCGCCGCCGGCCCCGCGCGTTTTCGCCGGGCAGACTACCGCCAGCACGCCTTACCTCAGCCTGGCGGAATTCGTGAACCGCTTCCTCTGCACCGAGACCTGGGCAGCCCGCTGCGGCGCCCTCCAGTCGGCCATCTTCCGGGCCGACGCGACGGGTGCTGCCGGATTGAGCGACCGTGTCACCGCGATCGCCGGAGTGCGTTTTCCCGCCGAAGTGATGGTCAACCAAGCCAGTTTGAGCGGAGCCAACGCGGCGCCGCTGAACCAGCCGCAGAACGTCGAGGCTTTCGAACAACCGGTCAGCGGCGCGGGCACCAACCGCGTGCATGCCGCGATGGGGGCGCCGGGCAACCTGATCCAAATCGACCTGCTCCAAAGCCTGGGCAGTTCCATCGCCACCCGTTCGGATACGTTCGTCATTCGTGCCTTCGGGGAGGCGGACGACGGACAGGGCGCCAAAGCCAGCAGCTGGATCGAGGCCGTCGTCCAGCGTGTGCCCGAATTCATCACCGCCGACAACGCGACTGAGACCCGCCCCGAGGATCCAGCCTTCACGGCGGTCAACCGCCTGCTAGGACGACGCTTCAAACTCATATCATACCAATGGCTCCAACCCGATGAGATCTGAGATCTTCCGCCTAGTTGCCCTGCTGCTCTCCGCCTTGGCATGCGCCCAGGCCCCACGCAAGGCCGAGGCTAGCCTGCAGCTGCTGTCCGGCGGTGAATACCTCGCCGATCACGGCTTCCTGCAATCCGACGGACAGGTCAGACCGATCGACATCTCGCCCGATTTCCTCAGCGAGCGGATCAGTTACTCAGGTCCCGCGCGTTTCGAAATCCGTCCCGCTCGCGGCAAAGGCTCGAAGAAGGACGAAAGCCCGCCGCTGGCCTGGTTCGACCTGCCCAAGGGAGGCGGTCCGCATCGGCTGATCCTCATTGTGAGCCCGCGCCCTGGAAGCAACGGCATCACCGCGGTCAACGACAGTCCGGGGACCCTCCCCTTCGGTTCGATGCGCTTCTTCAACGCCTGCCCCTACCCGGTCGACCTGATCGGAGAAGGCATCAGGACAAGGATTCGGGCCGGCTCGTCCGAACTGGTGAAACCTCAGGTGAAGGACGGACACTATCTCGACCTCGACATCGTGACCCACGATGGCGAACCGAGGAACGTCTTCCACCTGCGCCATTTCCACATGATCGACGCCCGCTCGCTTTTTTTCATCGAGCCCGACGACACCCCAGGACAGGCCCGCGTGAAATCCGTACAGGAAAGAGACCTCCCGCCGCCGGCACTGCCCATCGCCCCGAAGACGAAAGAGCCGACGCCCCCCAGGAAGAACTGACTGGCGATCTAAGTCCCTTTTAGCCGGCCACAGTCGACCGATATCGTGCATATAGGCACCCTCGCAAGGGCTTGCAGTTGTAGTCGCAATGAATAGAAATACCTATGCTGCGGGTAAGCAACTCAGGCATGAAAACCTCCAAGAAAAAATCGGGTTTCAGCCTTATCCTGTCCCTGACGGTGATGACCTTCGTGGTCATGTTGGTGATCAGCCTTTCAGCCTTCATCACGATCGAGTCCCGCGTCGCGATGAATCAGCAGCTCGCGACGCGGGCCCGGCTGAACACACTCGTCTCGATGCGTCTCGCGCTGGCGCACCTGCAGCAGGAGGCCGGCGCCGACCGCCGCGCCACCGCGCGGGCCGATATCACGCAACCCGGCGTCAGCGCCGGCAGCCTGCGAAATCCGATGTGGACCGGCGTGTGGCGCACCGACAAGCCGGACCTCCCCCCCGCGTGGCTCGTCTCCGGCCTTGGCGACCAACCGGCCGGCACGCAAAGCGTCTCCCTTTTCCAGACCGGCAACTCCCCTGACTACCACGCCGGCTACTGGGCGCCGTGGCAGACGCTGTCCAGGGAGGCGACGGAAAGCATGGTCGAACTCGTCGGCATCGGCAGCGCCCTGCCCGCCGTCGGTTCCAAGCCGAGCGGCCTGGTGAGCCTGCCGAAGGTCACGCTGCCAGATGACGAAACTTTCGGACGCTACGCCTACTGGATCG
>JBIKIO010000104.1:0-5311 GCA_044361555.1 Opitutales bacterium | reverse complement strand
AACAGCTCAGCCTTCTGCGCGGCGGTGAACTTCACCAACGGGCTCGCGCCCAGTTTGCGGAGCAAGGCCACGACCGCGAAACCATCAATCGACGCAGGGAGCTTGAAGACATCCCTCGCCCGCGGCGGACGTGGACCGGTATCGCGCTTGCGGAAGACCAGCCAGGCGCCGGCTGCTAAGATGACGGCGAGTCCGACGTAGAGATAAGTGAAATCATCTTCAGCGACGGGCGGGACGTAGCCGGCTCCGGCCGCGACCTTGACGCGGTCGAGAAGCACCGAGCCTTTGGTCAGCACAACGGGGTCGATATCCTGATACGTACGCCAGACGGTGGTCGTGTTCGCAGCCTTGACCGTCGGGAACGGCACGTCGGTCGCCTTATCGGCGGCGCGGATGGGGTCGCCGTCGAGGGTGATCGACCAGCGGCGCTCCGTGCGCGGCGCGACCTGGTCACCCCAGGTATTGAGTTCTTTCACCATCAGGGGGTCGACGACAGTGACCTGACGGACCTTCGCGACGGCGACCAACGGGCCGAGGTCCAGCAGGTCATCGAGTTCAGGCACCGTGCCCGCGGCGGTCGCGGCGACTTCCAGGCTGAGCGAGCCGTTGATCGCGAACTGGCGCGTATCGAGGGTCTGCGTGACCTCGACCTTGGCGGCCGGCCGCGGCGCCGCCTTGCCCGTGGCGACCTTGAGCAGGGTCTCCGCCGAGGTCGCCGGGATCGTCACGGGTCCGCTCAGGTCGATGAAGCGGAGCTCCATCTGCACCGGCGGGATCTTGTCGACGCTGGCGTCCTTGGCCCGCACGAGCACATAGGCGAGGGGCGTCTCCTCCCAGCCCGGACGGGCGGTCGGACGGGGCTTCACGTCGGGCGCGGCGAAGGTGATCGAGCGGATGTCGAAGAAAGGCGCGAGGCCTTCGGTGAGCTTCTTCTCGAACTCATCGCGCGGCCCCACGGCTTCGGCGGACTTCAAGGCCTGCGCCCCGCGGCGCCGCGCCGCCGAGGCGGCCGCGACGGCGTCGTTGCTGAGATATTGCCCGAAGCGGGCCACGCGACCCATCGCCTCGCTATGGACGACGCTCACGATGATGCCGAAGTCCTGCCCTGCCCCGACGGTGTTCGGACCATCGACCCGCGTCTGGACGCGGATCTCGCCGAGCAGTTCGTCGAGATAGTCCGCACGTTTCTTGAGCCCGAGGGAGAACGGGTCGTCCTTCGTGACGACCAGCGTGCCTGCGAGGTAGCGATATTTCAGGTCCTCGTGCAGCGGGTTATTCTGGTCGTTGAGGCGGGCGTTCAGCGTCTTGGCGAGTTGGCCCATGTGCGTGCCCGCGAGGCGGCCGGGTAGCGCCTGGATGGCGGCGCGGATGCGGCCGAGGGCCGCGCGGTTAAGGGGCTTGCCGAGATTGACCTGGCCGTTGCCGCCCACGCCCATCACGGCGTTGAACCAATTCAAGTAAGGGTCGATGGATTGCTGATTAGGCTGCAGGCGGACGGCCTGACGACCGTACGCGTCGGCGGCGCGCTGGAAATAATCCTGCGACTGCAACGTCTTCTCCTTGGCCGCCACGACGCGCCGAGCGGGTTCGGTCGGGGCGAGGTCCTGGAAGCTCTCGAAGTCGGCCCAGTCATTGAGCACGACGGCGCCGAGCAGCAGCGCCTTGTAGGCGTCGGGGCGGTCAGCCTGCCATCCGTCGATCAGCTTCAGCAGTGAGGCGTACCCGGTCACGGCCATCGCGTAAGTCTGGGCCTCGTTGCGGCGGGTCAGTCCGCCGCGCTGGACGTCGGCGCGCCGCCAGCGGTCGCCGAGATTGGCATGCATCTTCTGGGCCAGCAGGAAGAAGAGCTGTTCGTCCATCTGGGCGGTCGGACCGAAGACGCGCTCGATGTGCGTGTCCCGGTAGGCTTCGGCGTTGCTGTAGGCTAGGTCGAAGGCGTTGACGACCTTGGTCTGGTCACGCGGGGCGACCCCGGCCTTCCGGAAGAGTTCCATCATGCGGGCGAGGCTGTCGATGTTCCGCTCCATCATCACCGGCGTGACGGGGATGCGGGCGTCCTCGGGGAGGCCATAACGAGTGCGGAGCTCCTGCGGTAACTGCGGATTGTGGGCCTGCCCCCAGGCGAGCAGGAAGTCCTCCGCCAAGGCGACCCCGGCGGCCGGGTGACGGCGGGCCAGTTCGGCGATGCGGTCCGCCGCGAGTTCGAAATTGGCGCTGACGATGACGGCGCGGGCGAGGCTCGCGTCGAAGCGGGCGCGCAGGTCGGGCGACAAGGCCGCGAGCCACTTGCCGGCGGGCGCCAGCTGCAGCATCTCCTCGGGGTCGATGTCGCTCGCCCCGTTGCGGTTATTGCCCCCGCGGCGGGCGCCGCCGGACTGACGGCCGAAAGACTGCTCGACCTCCGTCATCCAAGACTCCGCCATCAGGCTGAGGACCTGCCGCCAATCGCCGCCGGCCACGTCGAGGTGTTCGGCGATGAGGTTGGCCAGCACCGTCTGGGCGCGAAGGTTGTCGATGCGTTGCGTGGCGGGTGCGCCGCCTTCGTTCTGGATCTTACGCGAGAGTCCGCCGACGATCTTGAGCGCGGCGTCCGGCTGGGATTTCATCAGGTCGGCGAAGGTGCCGCCGAGGACGGCCGGCGAGACCTGCGTGAGCACGCGGAGCATCTCGCCTGCGGCCCTGTTCTTCTCCCCTTCGCTGATCTTCTTCTCTGAACGGAGGATCGCCACGTTCTCGCTCCAGATGCGCGAGATCTGGTCGCGCTGGGCGATCTCGGTGGCCTGTTCGGCCGCGAGGAAGGCCGCGATCTCCTGCCGGAGCCCCTCGTCGGCGACCTGGTCCAGATCGGCGCCGGCCGGCAGATACTGCCGGGCGAGGTCGCGGAAACCGCCGGCCAGCAGGACGCGGCCGGCCGCGAGGCGGCGGGCGGGATCCTTGCCGCCGAGCTTCTCGGTGCCGCGCGTCAGGCGTTCGGCGACCCAGAAACTTTCGTTGGGCGCCACGATCTGGCCGAGGATCTGGCCGAGCTTGCGGAGCTGAAGGTCATTGAGTTCGCCAGGGCCCGCGTCAGCGAGGGCGAAGACGTCCTCGAGCCGGACGCCGTTCTTCGGCCGGTCGGCGAGGTCGGACAGGATCTTGTCGTAGATGCCACGGCCGAGTTCGGGCGGCAGCGCGGCGAGCTCCGCGCGGACCTGCGCCCAGTCGCCGAGCCGGAACGCCGACAGGAAACGGACGTCGGCGCTGGCACGGGCGTCCGGTCGGGCCGACTTCTCCATCGCCGCGAAGACCTCGCTGAGGTCGCGGGAATAACGATGGCGGAGCAGACGTTCGTACTGCTGCTGGGTCTTGGCGTCGAGCGGTGCGGCTTGCTGGGCGGAAAGCGTCGCGACGCACGCGAGCGCGGCGCAGAGGAACGGACGGAGGAGTCTCATGGTGTTTTTATGTGAAGAGTTCAGGAACCGTTGTCGGGGATCTTGCGGGCGGCTTCGAAGACCTTGCGGTCGTCCGTCTTCGTCGGCTTGGCCTTCGGCTCCGGGCCCGCGAGGAGCGCGGCGGCGGCCTTGGCTTTCTTCGGTTCGGGCTTGCCCGCGGCTTCGACCTGCAGGGCGGCTTCGAGGTTCTCCTGCTTGCCGGCGCCGATGCCGGTGACGCCTTCGACGGGCTTGATGCCGCCGGCGGCGGGCTTCACGCCCTCGGGCGGCTTGATTCCCTTGACCCCGGCGAGGCCCTTGGCGGGAGGCGGAGGCGGCGTCGCCTTGGTGCCGGCGCCTTTGACCGCTTCGGGAGGTTTCACGCCCTTGACGGCTTCGACTCCCTTCGGAGCGGGCGGAGGCGGCGTGCCTTTGGTTCCGGCACCTTTGACGCCTTCGGGGGGCTTCACGCCCTCGGCGCCGACGAGACCTTTGGTTGGCGGTGGCGGGGGCGAAGCCTTGGCGTCGGCTCCTTCCACCGGCTTGGCGGGTGCCGTCACGGAGGCGGGCGGCGGCGACTGCTTCACCGGCTTGGCGCCACCGGGGGCCTTCACGCCGTCGACCTTCTCGACGCCCTGGACGGTGGTGGGCGCGACGTTCTTGGCGGCGGGGTCGATCTGCTTGACCTTACCGGAGCCTTCCTGACGGACGCCCCGCACGCCTTCGACGGCGGACGGCGCCGGCGTTTCCTGGGCGAGGGCGAAGGCGCCGAGGGCGCAAAGCAGAAGATGGGGCTTCATAAGGGATTCTGGCCGACGGAGCGGGCGAACTCGGCTTCGACGCGTCGTTCGTAATCAGCGAGGGCCGCCGGGTCCTGGTGCTCGGCGAGATAGCGGAAGACCTGACGGGTGCGTTCGGCGTAAGGCCGCCACTCTTCTTCGGTGGCGCCATTAGCCTTCAGGAGGGACGTCGCGTAGAAGTAGGCCTTGCCGAGCGTCTCGCGGACCGCACGTGTGGTCGCGCCGTCCTCGCCGTCGGCCTCGGCGGATTCCTTGAGCAATTGCGCGAGGTCACCGATGGCGCCGGCGACGTCGAGCATCTCGATCTTCGCCTTGGCCTTCGCGAGCCTGACCTGATGACGGACCGTCGGCCGCTCGTCCGTCGGGAGCTCCGCGGCGAGCTTGTCATACTCCTCGACGATCGTCGGCCAGTCCGGCTCCTTGGCGCGCTCGAGTTCACGGATGCGCAGCAGGTGGTCGCGCGCCTGCTCGCGGGCGAGCTGGGTCTGGCCTTCGTTGAAGTGATAATACACGACCCCGACGGGAAACAGCAGCCAGAGCAACGTGAAGAACTTCCTCATCGGGCCACACCCTCCTCGGCGGCGTCACGACGGACGACCTTCCAACCGCTTCCGAAGTATTGCAAGGCCACCGGCAGCAGGGCGAGTACCGCCGCGGCCAATAGCATCGCCAGCACCGCCAGACCGGCCAGGTCGAGACCCGTCTTCGGCGGCGGCGTCCGGCGGACGAGATCACCCAGCGCATCCGTGGGCAGGTGCTTCTCGTTCACGTCGAAGTAGGCGCCACGCAGGGCCCGCGCGACGTTCGCGAGCACTTCGGCGTCCTGGCGCGATTGGTGGCCGGCGATGAAAGTACCTTTGCGCGGATCGCCGACGCCAAGCACGAGCACGTCCTTGACGGACTTCGGTCGCGGCAGGATGGGCTGCAGCGGCACGGTGTCGCCGTCGGTGAAGATGACGAGCCGCACCGTCTGATCCGGCAGCCCGGCGACGACTTTGACCGCGGCGTTGATCGCGGCGCCGAGATCGGTCGCGCCCGGCTTCATGACGTATTGGACCGGCAGTCCGTCGAAGACATTGCGCACGAGCTCGGGATCGCGGG
>JBIKIO010000103.1:0-5314 GCA_044361555.1 Opitutales bacterium | reverse complement strand
TCGCCTACGACCTGCTCGGCGCCTGGGACGGCGAGCCGGAGAAGAACATCCTGTCCTACATCTCGCCCCTCGCGAAGCAGTTCCTCAACCACAAGGCCGGCGAGACGTTCACGACCAACATCAACGGTAAGGCCGAAAACTGGACCGTGGTGAAGATCAGCCGCTGGGTCGACAAGCGCTGAACGAGCCATCCAACCTTCTCGAAGAAGCCCCGGTGACGGGGCTTCCTCTTTTGACAAGCCCGCGCCCCGCGCCCATCCTACCCTCATGCCCGACCCTTGGGAATCCCTGCGCCTGCTGGCCGACCCGACGCGCTCCCGCATGCTGTCCCTGCTGCACCGTGGCGAACTAGCCGTGGGCGAACTGCAGGAGATCCTCGGGCTGCCGCAGTCGCGCATCTCCACCCACCTCGCCTTGCTACGTAAGGGCGGCCTCGTGGTCGACCGACGCGACGGCAAGAAATCATTCTACGCCGTAGCCCGCGACCTGCCGGCCGGCGTCAGCGGCATCGTCGAAGCGGCCTTGGCCGCCTGCGCCCGGGAGCCCAAGGCGGCGGCCGACCAGCGCGCCTGGCAGCGCATCGTGGAGAAGCGCCGCCAGAAGGCGGAACAGCACTTCAACCTCGTGGCCGACCGGCTGGGCCGGAACTACTGTCCGGGTCGCTCTTGGGAGGCCATCGGCCAGATGCTCTTCCTGCTGACACCCCGGATCCGCATCGCCGACCTCGGGGCCGGCGACGGCACTCTCTCTCGGCTCCTCGCCCGCCAGGCCGAAAGCGTCCACTGCGTGGACAGTTCGCCGCGCATGGTCCAGGTCGGGCGGGCGCTGGCCAAGAAGGAGCAGCTGCGCAACCTGACCTACGTCCTAGGCAATATCGAGAAGGTCCCCCTGCCGGATCGGAGCATCGACCTCGCCCTGCTGAGCCAGGCCCTGCACCACGCGGAGAACCCCCGCCAGGCCCTTGCCGAGGCTTTCCGCATCCTCAAGCCGGGCGGACGTCTGATCGTGCTCGACCTGCGCGCCCACCGCTTTGAAAAGGCCCGGGAGCTGTACGCCGACCGCTGGCTCGGCTTCAAGGAGAACGAACTCCATGATTGGATCGAGGAAGCTGGTTTCGTCCAATCCGAGGTCCGTGTGGTGGCCAAGGAAACAAAGGAGCCAGGGTTCGAGACCATCCTGGCGACCGGCCTGCGTCCGGGGGTCTGAGTTATTCACAGACCGACCCCCTGGCGGGCCTTGATATTTGCCCATCAGAGGGGGCTTATTGCTTGGCATCCCTCGGCCGCATGGGCTATTCCTTAGCACCCCCGACGCGGAGCAAATCGCTCCCCTCACCCGATGCTTATCCAAGAGTCCCGCACCTACCAACTGGCCAAGGCCGCCCTGCTCGCCGTCCTGCTCGCCGTGACCCCCGTCACCGGCGTCCTGCGCGCGCAGACCAAGCCGCTGCCCACCGCTGAAAAGCAGGAAGACCCCTTGAACATCCTCTACAAGGCCGCCGACAAGGCCTTCGAAGAGAAGAAATACAAGGAAGCCCTCGACCTCTTCCAGGAGCTCGAAGACAAGGCCGGCGACGTCGCCAACAGCATGAAGGCGGTGCTCTGCTTCCGTAAGGCCACCTGTCTCTTCTTCATGAAGGACTGGCCCAAGGCCCAGGTGGAACTCACCGCTTTCCTCGATAAATACCCCAAGGGAACCGAAGATTTCTTCGACGGCGACAATCGCCGCGGCACCGCCGAGCTGATCCTGATCGAAGCCTTCTCCAAGCAGGGCAAGTGGGACCAGGCCCTCGCCCGCCTCGAGAAGATCCGCACCAACACGCTCGCCCGCCCCGAGGAGCGCGTCAGCGCTTTCACCCTTTCGGCCCAGATCGTGGTCGACCGTGCCAAGAGTTCGACCGACGAACTCAAGCGGGCCGCCTACGCGCAAGCCATCAGCCTGCTCAAACAGGCGACCGCCGAAGGCATCAACACGCCTGAGCGTCGCGAGGCCGCCTACAAGCTCGTCGACATGTACACCAAGCTGGGCCTGACCAAGGAGGCCACCCAGCTCAAGAGCGAGATCGACGCCCGCAGCTCCGGCTCCCCGGTCGATGTGGTCCGTTCGAACTTCCAGCGCCTGGAGATCGGCGACGCGCGCTTCGCCGCCGCCGAGTCCGCCGCCGACGAGGCTTTCCGCGGCGATTTCTACCGCCAGGCCCTCAATAACTACCAGGGCACGCTACGCCGCGTGAACCTCACCAACTCCTTCGGCAAGGCGATCGAGGCCAAGACCGCCGAGGTCGCGGGCATGGTCAAGGCCGCACCGAAGCCGAACGCCGAGCAGGCCGACGCGATCCGCCGCGCCCAGCTCGACCTCGAACAATTCAAGAAGATCGAGGCCGAATTCAAGGCGAACAAGGACTACGACGCCTTCATCTCCTACCGCATCGGCCTCTGCCTCCTCGAACTGAAACGCCCGTGGGAGGCCCACGTGGCCTTCCTCGACATCTTCGAAAACAGCCCCGAGTTCAGCCGCATCGCCGGCGCCTACTACTACCACGTCGTCGCCCTGCGCCGGATCGGCCGCAACACCGAGGCCCAGACGAAATGTAAGGATTTCATCCAGAAGTTCCCCAAGGACGAGATGGTCTCTTCGATCGCCCTCATCCTGGGCGACATCTCCCAGGAACGCGAAGAATTCCCGGAAGCCATCGCGCACTACAAGTGGGTGCAGGCCAACGTGGCCAACCTCACTCCCGAGGTCGCCGAAGAGATTGATTTCCGCATCGCCGCCTGCCTCTTCTCGCAGGTCGACTGGGCGCCCGCGCAGAAGGCCTTCGAGGCCTTCCTCAAGAAATACGAGCGCTCGTCCGTCCGCCAGCAGGTCCTCTACATGACCGCGCTCTGCTCGTTCTTCCAGGGCAAGTACAAGGAGACCAAAGTCGATTTCGACAAGTACGAGTCGGAATACCCGAAGGGCCAGTTCATCCCCGACGTCCGCTACCGCCAGGCCATCGTCAAGTTCGGCGTCAACCCGCCCGACATCGCCGGCACCATCAAGCTCTGCGAAGACTGGCTGAAGGATTTCGCCAAGGACCGCACCGACGAGGTCATCGCGCAGACCCCCGAGGTCTACACGTTGATCGGCGACGCCCACATCCGCATGGCCGACGAGCTCGACAAGAAGGTCAAAGCCGCCGACATCGACCTGCGCATCAACCTCAAGACCCCTGACCGCGCGAAGTTCGCCGCCATCAAGGACAAGCTCGAGAAGGAGAAGGAAGCCGTCACCGGCAAGGCCATCGACGCCTACGAGTCCGCCGCCAAGAGCGCCCGCACCAATCCGCAGGCCCTCGAGTTCGTCCTCGGCGAACTCCGCAAGCTCCTCCCCGGCCGCGGCGAGCACAAGCGCATGCGCGACCTGTTCAAGGAGATCTTCGACTGGGACCATAACGACCCGAAGGCGATGACCTACCTCTACGAGGTGATCCGCTCCACCGAACGCATGGGCGACATGCCCGAGTTCGCCCAGCAGGCCGAGAAGGTCCGCAAGGACCTGAGCGGCAAGCTCGCCGACGGCCGCAAAGCCGTCGACCAGCTCGAACGCAAACAAGGCGTCACCCGCCCCGAGATCGACGCCGCCAAGGAGTCCGTCAAGAAGCTGTCCGCCGAACTCGAAGCCGAACTCGCCAAGGTCGAAGTCAAGCGCCAGGCCTCCATCGCCGAACAGAAGAAGCGCGCGCTCAAGATCCTCTCCGACGCCGTCGCCGAATCCATCAACGACCGCAAGCAGGAGGGCACCGAGAAGCTCATCGTCTTCCTCGCCGAGAAGATCGCCCGCAAGATCAAGCGCGTGAAGGCCGGCGCCAAGCCGGAACCCGGCGCCTACACCAGCGCCGACGCCGAGAAGGAGCTCACCAAGCTGCTCCGCCTGGAAGAGAACCGCAGTTCGCTCGTCGCCCAGGCCCGTGGCTTCTTCGCCCTCGGCCAGCTCGCCGTGTTCACGCGTGAACCCGAGAAGACCGCGGCGAACTTCGCCAAGATCGCCGCCAACTTCAAGGCCGAGGAACTCAACCCGACCATCCTCGCCCTCGTCGGCGATAGCCTGCTCGCCAAGAGTGACAATAAGAAGGCGGAGGAATACTTCCGCTACATCCTCGAGTTCGCCCGTTCCTCGGAATACGCCGACTACGGCTTCGCCGGACTGGCCGAGATCCGCCTGGGAGAGAAGAAATACGCCGAGGCGCTCTCCCTCTGCGACGAAGCCATCGACAATAACATCCTGATGTCGAAGGAGCTCGACCTGCGCTTCACCCGCGCCCGCGCGCTCGCCGAACTCTCGAAGTTCGACGACGCCTTCAAGGCGTTCGAAGAGATCATCCGCACCAAGGAATGGCGCGGCGAGAAGACCGCCGCCTCCCTCTACTGGCTCGGTCAGATCCACGAACGTAACGCCGGCCTGATGGCGGCAGGGAAACCGAGCCTCATCACGAAGCCGAAGTCTTCGACCGACGCGACGCTCGTGCCGAAGGAGATGGCCGGCACGTCTCCGATCTCGGGCGCCACCCCGCTGACCGTGAAATTCTCCGCCGGCGCCCCGGCCGCGGGCAAGGTGAGCTATCTCTGGGACTTCGGCGACAAGGGCGCGACTTCGACCGAAGCAACCCCCTCCCACGCCTATGCCGCCTCCGGTGAATTCACCGCCACGCTCACCCTCAAGGTGGACGGCAAGGAGCAGAGCAAGACGACCGTCACGATCAACGCCCTCGCCAACAACGAGCCCGAAAACGCGAAGGATGCCTACAATAAGTCCATCGCCTACTACCGCCGCTGTCACATGACCTGGAAGAAATATGAGGTCTGGGCCGCGAAGTCCTACTTCGCCGAAGCCAAGACCCTCGCCACCAAGCTCGACCAGAAAGACGCCGCCAGGCGCCTCCTGCAGGACATGCTAGAGAAAGACCGTATCAAGGACACCCGCGAAGGGGTCGAAGCCAAAGCCTACCTCCTCGGACTCTGAACGCCATGCGCCACCCCCTCCTCCTCACCGCCTTCGCGCTCCTCGCCGCCGCCACTTCGCCGGCCCAGACGTTCGTCTTCAAGGGCGAACGCTGGGAGATCAACGACCCCTTCAAGTTGGACAACTCCGTCCCGCCCAAGCCCGTCGTCGACGCCAAGAAAGGTGTCATCAACGTCATCAAGGGAACCGTCGACCGCACGAGCAACCAAGGCGGCTTCGAGGTCGTGCTGACCCGCAAGCTTTCCGAGGTCACCGAAATCGTCTGGCCCATGCCCGCTCGCCTCCAGGAGGCCCAGAACAACGTCAACCGCGG
>JBIKIO010000102.1:0-5327 GCA_044361555.1 Opitutales bacterium | reverse complement strand
GAATCCTGACTTGCTCAGGTCGGCCGCGCGTCCGACCTTGGGGCATGGCGGAGCCATTTACCTATCACGATGACGGCGGCGATGATCTCGAGCCGGCCGAGCGGGAAGTGGTCTGCCGTTATTATCTCGATGCGGGTCCCGGCCATACGGAGTTCGTGACCCAGTTCCTCGGGCCCAGCGAATGTGGTAAGTTCGATGTCCTCTGGGAAGAGTCGGACATCACCGAGGAAGTCCCGGTCGCCGTGGCCTGGCTACCGCGTGGTCAGTTGCAGGGCTTCGATCTCTGGCAGTCGCTTGCTTTGGCTTTCTGGAACATCAAGAAGGAGGGCGAATACTGGGAGAACGCCGATTGCGTCGAAATCATCGACCGCCCAGATACTTTGGTCGAAACGGCGGCTTTTCGGGCGGTGCTCGCAGTGGTCTGGCCTGCTGCGGAGCCCGGGCATTGAGGTCGCGTTACAGTAAGGTGCGGATTCAGTGACGAAGCGTGTGCATCAAAGTGCCCTCGGCATGATGCCTTGACAGGGCTTGGCATTGAACATCTTCAACGAAACCCATGAACCTACGTCGAGATCTTCCTGCCTCCATCGTTGTCTTTCTCGTGGCCGTGCCCCTTTCCTTGGGCATCGCCCTAGCTTCCGGAGCTCCGGTGATTGCCGGGCTGATTGGCGCCGTCGCCGGAGGCATCGTCACCGGCCTCTTGGCGGGTTCGCCTTTGCAGGTCTCTGGTCCCGCTGCCGGACTCACGGTAGTCGTCTTTGGACTCGTCCAGCAACTGGGCTGGGAGACGGTCTGTCTCGCGACCGCCTGTGCGGGCCTGGTGCAGCTTCTGCTCGGTTATCTCAAGGTAGCCCGCGGCACCCTCGTCATCGCCCCTTCTGTCGTCCACGGCATGCTCGCCGGTATCGGTATCTCCATCGCGCTCGCCCAGCTGCACGTCTTGCTTGGCGGCAAGCCCGCCAGCTCACCAATCGCCAATCTGCTCGCCTTGCCTGAGCGACTCGGCTCCTTCAGTGCGGAGGCCACCATCTTGGGCGTCTTGACCATCGCGGTGCTCGTGCTCTGGAAGAAACTGCCTTGGGCCGGCCTCCGGGCGGTGCCCGCTCCGCTGGTGGCCGTCGTCGTCGGCACCGTCGTATCGCTGGTGGCGAAGATGGATGTCGCCCGCGTCGACCTACCTGAGACGCTCGCCTTCACCCAGCTGAAGCTGCCGACCGAGTGGGGCGTCTTCATCGTCGCCGTGCTCACCTTGGCGATCATCGCCAGCATCGAGTCCCTGCTTTGCGCCGTCGCCACCGATAAGCTCCACAGCGGCCCCCGTTCGAACCTCGACAAGGAGCTCACCGCCCAAGGCGCGGGTAACCTCGTCTCCGGCCTCCTCGGCGGCCTGCCCATCACCGGCGTCATCGTCCGTTCTTCGGCTAACATCAACGCCGGCGGGGCCTCCCGCTGGTCGGCGGTCTTTCATGGCGTCTGGATCCTGCTCTGCGTGCTCTTCCTCGGTTCGATGATCGAGAGCATCCCCCTCGCGGTGCTGGCCGGTCTGCTCGTCTTCGTCGGCGTCAACCTCGTCAACCTTCACCACATCCGTGAGCTCACCGTCCACAACGAAGTGCGCATCTACTGGGCCACCGTCATCGGCGTCACGTGCGTGAACCTGCTGGCCGGTGTGGGCATCGGCGTGGCCGTCTCGGTCTTCTACGCGATCCGCCGCCTCTCCTCGGTCAAGATCGAGAAACGGCAGGAGGACGACATCTGGAAGGTCGCCATCCGCGGCACGCTCACCTTTGCCTGTGTGCCCAAGATCAATTACGAGCTCTCGACCCTGCCGGCCGGCTCCGTCGTGGATATCGACCTGAACGTGGACTTCATCGACCACGCGGCCTTCGAGTCCCTCCATAGCTGGCGCCTGAACCACGAGAAGACCGGCGGTAAGGTCTGCGTCGAGGAAAGCCAGGAGGAATGGTATAAGCCCGCGTCTGAAGGCAATCCGCGCTGCTCGCGCGGAGCCTAAGCGAAGCGAGTCTTCCGCGAAAAGAAAAGGCGGAGTCGGCTCAATGCCGGCTCCGCCTTTTTCTTTGGTCGGCTGCTTCCGGCTCAGCCGCCGATTCCGGCGACGACTGCGGCGAGCAGGCTTTCGGCCGAGGCCGAGCCGGCATCGGCCGAGCTGACTTGCATAAGGATTCGCCCCGCGCCGGCGCGGTTCTCGGCCACGTTAAGAGTCAAGCGGCGTTCGTTGACGATGCGGTCATAGGCGACGCCGTTCTTGCCGCCGGTATGCTGGCGTTCTGAGGACGAGCGCAGGTCGCTCGAGAGCGTGACGACCAGCTTGGCCGTCTCCGCCGAAGCGGGGCTCAGGCCGGCTTTCTGCAGCCGATCTCGGAGTCCGCGGATTTCATTTTCGCCCAGACCGGAGCGGCGCGCGTCTAGGTGATAGGTCGTGCCTTGCTTCGCGACCTCTTGGAGGGACCCGCGGCATTGGACGACCGGTTGCGAGGCGCAGCCGACGCAGAGGGCGGCGGCGAGGAGGACGAGGGTGATCTGGCAGTTCATAGGATCATTCAGCATGTCATTCTCCAGACCCCTTCAAGCGGCAACGGCAAGTCCCGGGCTTGCCACTGTCAGCTTAGGCTCATAAACATGGGCTATGCGTATCATTGCCTGTTTCGTCTCCCTGTTCGCCGCCTTGGCTGGCGCGCAAGAAGCCCCGGCCGGTTTGCTCGCCGTGCCGGTGAAGGACATCGATGGTAAGGCCACCACGCTCGGCGCGGTCAAGGGAGGCAAGGCCTGGCTCGTCGTCAATGTCGCCAGCCAGTGCGGCTACACGCGGCAGTATGCCGGCCTGCAGTCGCTGTATGAGCGCCATAAGGCGAAGGGACTCGTCGTCGCCGCTTTCCCCTGCAACGACTTCGGCGGACAGGAGCCGGCCACCGAGAAGGCCATCAAGAAATTTTGTCAGGCTAATTTTCAGGTCACCTTCCCCCTGTATGGCAAGGTCGCGATCAAGGGTAACGATGCGCACCCGCTGTTCGACAAACTCACCGGCAAGAGCTCCGGCCATCCCGGTCCGGTCGGCTGGAACTTCCATAAGTTCCTGATCGGCGCCGACGGCAAGCTGATCGCCCGCTTTGGTTCTGACGTCGAGCCCGACTCCGAAGAGCTCGAGAAGGCCATCGAGAAGGCGCTGAAGTAATCGCTCAGGCCGAAGTCGGGCCGGCGATGCGGAGGTCCGCGACGACTTTTCCGCCGACGAGATGCTCGGTGATGATGCGGTCGAGATTTTCCGGCGTACACTGTCCATACCAGACGCCCTCGGGGTAGACCACGGCGACCGGTCCGCCGACGCAGACGCGCAGGCAGTCGGCCTTCGTACGCTGGATGCCGCCTTTTTCGGAGAGTCCCAGTTGCTTCAGGCGGGTCTTGAGGTGCTCCCAGGATTTCGCCGCGAGTTCGCCGCCGCAGCAGGTCTGCTCCGACGATTTCACGCAGAGGAAGATATGCCGGCGGGTGGCGTCGAGCCCCAGCGCGGCGGCGGCGCGGGCGGCTTCCGGGTTCATTCGAACCGCGGGATCAGGCCGTCCTGTTCGAGCTTCAGGAACAGCTCACGGCTGAACCAGGCGTCGTTGGCGGCGTAGAGGATCTGACGTTCGTCCAGCGGCTTGGCCCAGTTCGAGGTCTGGACCTTCTTCGATTTCTTCATCTGCAGCTGCAGGAAGTGGGCGGCGAGGGCCTGGAGGCCCGTGTTCACCAGCCCGGTCTTCTTCGTGTGATCGGCGATGTCGATGAACGCGCGGTCCTCGAAGGGCGCGCGGGCCCGGAGGTTCTTGACGTCGTCGCGCACGGCGACGCCGACCTTGGCCTGGCGGTCGTTGCAGAGCACCGGGAAGGCGAGGGGAATGCCGCCGCAATGGTCGAGGCGGAAGACGAAGATATGGTGTTGTCCGGCCAGCTGCAGAATCGAAGGCAGGTTATATTCGCCGCGCGTGTGGGACGGCTTGGTCTCCGTGTCGAAGCCGAGGACGCGGTCACGGGCGAGGGAAGCGATGGCCTTTTCGGCGTCCTTCTCGGACTCGATCAGTTCGATCGGACCGTTCCATTCGCCGACGGGCAGGGATTCGATGAAATCCTTCTCGATGCGGATGCCGCCTTGGCCTCGGCCGCCTTGGCTGTTCGAACGGGCTTCGGTGCCTGGTTCGGCGGATTCTGGCTGATTTTCGGACGCTTCCACGAAGGAAAGGCAAAGCACCCCAAGGCTATTGGCAACCAGAGACTCGGCAGGGTGGGAAAAAAGCGTTGACCCTCCGCGGGGGCTCATCTTTGTTCACCTTCCCATTTAACGGGGCCTTAGCTCAGCTGGTAGAGCGCTTGCATGGCATGCAAGAGGTCGTCGGTTCAAGCCCGATAGGCTCCACCATTCAAACCGGCCGTCTTCCTCAGGGAAGGCGGCCGGACTCTTTGGCTGGCCTGCCGGCTCAGCGCAGAGCCAAGGCCAGCACCGTCCGGCAGTCCGTCTGGAGCCGGGCCTCGACGGCATTGTATTCGCGCGTCACCCGGCCGATCGATTCAGCGCAGTTGTCGAGAGCCTTCTTGAGGACCAGGAGTTCGCCCTTGGTGGCCTTGCCTTCCGGTTTCTCGGCCAAGGCCTCGGCCTGGGCGGCATACTGCGTCAGCATGGCTTTCATCGTCTCGCGGTCCGCCGTCGAGCGGCGGAGCATCATCCAAGCCGGCTTCCCTTTGGTGCCGCCTTCCGTGAGCATGCGTAGGTATCCTAGCGCGTTATACGGCCGGGTTTCTTCCGCGAAATCCTTCTTGGCGGCGGCTTCCGCGGCCAGGCTTTCCGACGTCCGGATTTTGGCCTTGGTGGCCGTCTTTCCTTTGGTCTTGGCCTTGGTCGACGGGCTTTCGTCGTCGGAAATCTCCGCTCGAGTGGCGGGCTCGGCCTTGCCGGAGAGCAGGCTGGCGTGCTTCAGGTCTTCGAAGCCCAGCCAGAAGAGGTTTTCGTCGAGCTGGAACTCATTGCAGACCACGTCCACGCGATTAGCGGTGAGAGACATGCCCTTGAGGCCGTCCTGCATCGAAACGAGGAGATTCTTGACGAGGGATTTGCCGTCGGTGGCCACCATCTGCTGGGCGAAGGGGTCTTCGATCTCTTTGGCCGCCATCTTCTTTTCGGGCTTTTCTTGGTCGAGCATCAGTTCGCGCTCGGCCCAGACTTTCGGGTTGTTGCGCTTGATCCAATCGGCGTCGAGATCTTCCCATCGATAGGTCAGCACGATGTCGGCGTCGAGCCGCTTGACCATGATGGTGGTCTCGTCCTGGGTGATGTA
>JBIKIO010000128.1:0-4446 GCA_044361555.1 Opitutales bacterium | reverse complement strand
TGAACGCCCCGATCACCCAGGGCGCCAATGCGGGGGTCAGCGCCGGCGGCTTCGCCGACATGACCTCGCTCACCAAGATGGGCGCGGGCACGGTCGCGATGATCAACGCCGACAGCAACTTCACGGCTAACTTCATCCTCGCGGGGGGCAGCCTGATGTTCGGCAGCAATTCTGTCGTCGATGGTTTGAATAACGTCCTTAACGGACCGGTCGGCACGGGCTCCCTCGTCATCGAAGCTGGCACCGCACTGCTCTCGGATGGCACCGTCCGCACGATTCACAACCCGGTCACCGTCAACGGTAACTTCATCTTCGCCGGCCAGCTCGGCGGCGCGGGCGTCACGCTCGCCGGTCCGGTCTCCCTCGGGGCGACGGGTCGCACCATCAATATCCCGAGCCTCGCCGTCACCACCAACCTCAACGGTGTGTTGACCTCGACCGCGGGCGCGGGTCTCACCGGCCTCACCAAGACCGGCAACGGCACGCTTAAGTTCGGCGGGACCTCCTCGCTGTCCTTCGGCGGCGCGGGTCTGACCGTCGCGGGCGGCCTCGTCCAAGCCGGCAAGGCCGAACAGCTGCCGGTTGACACGCTCCTCACCGTCAACGCAGGTGCGGGTTACGATCTCCTCGGCTTCAACCAGGAGCTGAACGCCATCGCGGGTAACGGCTTCATCACGAACTCCGGCGGCAATGCCACCACGTTCACGCTCAACAATGCGGCGGACGTCGCCTTCGGCGGCGTTCTGGCTGACAATAAGGCGGTCTCCCCGACCTCCACGAGCGAGCTCACCTTGAGGAAGCTCGGTATTGGCACGCTGACGCTCACGGGCGCCAGCACCTACTTCGGCGCGACCAATGTCGACGCCGGTAAGATCGTCGTCGGCAACGGTGGCTCCCTCGGCACCGGTGCAGTGGCCATCACTACGGAGTTGGAATACGCCCGGACCGACACGTTCACGCTGGGTAACGCCTTCAGCGGTACGGGCACCCTCAGCTTCCTCGGCGCTAACGGCGTCGCCAAGCTTACCGGCAACTCCCCCACTGGCCCCGATAGCGTCGTGATTGGCGCGAACAGCACGCTCCAGATCGGCGACGGCGGCACGACCGGCGCCCTGAACGGCGTCACCACCCTGACCATGAATGCAGGCTCTATCCTGCGCTTCAGTCGCTCGGACGTCGTGGTTGGCGCCTTCAGTGCTCCGATCTCGGGTGTCGCCTCTTCTCGCATCGAGCAGAACGGCACGGGTAAGACTTCGATCTTGGGGGGTGTTTCTGTCTTGGGTGTTGGCGGTTTCCTCGGAGACGTCGTCGTCAATGCGGGCGAACTCGAGGCGGCCGGCGCCTCGGGCTTCGAGTACGCCCGCTCGATCACCATCAATGCGGGCACCTTCACGGCGGCGATCGATGGCGCCCTCGGTTACGGTATGGGCGGGGTCGCTCCAGACGTGACCATCAATGGCGGCCTGATGCGCCTGCTCGATAGCGTCGGCGGCACCGCGACCAACAACGGCATCGGTGACCTCGTCCTCAACGGCGGCACGGTCTCCAGTGGAACGACTACGGGCAACAACTCCCTCTTCGTCACGGGTGCGATTACCGTTAACGACAACGCGACTATCTCAGCCGTGGACGTCGGCCTGAATTCGGGCGGCGTTGCCGCTGCGTCCACCGATATCACGGTCGTGGCGAACAAGACGCTGACCTTCAGCGGTACGATCCTGGATGACGTATCGAACAGCGTCCCCAGCTCCTTCGACAAGATGGGCGCGGGAACGCTCGTGCTGAGCGGTAACAATACCGGCATGACGGGTAATAATACCGTCTCCACGGGTGTGCTCGATGTACGTAACGTCAACGCCCTCGGTGATGGTTTGACCGCCGGACAGATGACTACGGTCTCTGGAACGTTCGTCAGCAACCAGACCAACTTCGGTACGGCTGGCGCGGTCGCGGGTAATATCACGGTCAGCACCGGTGGTTCCCTCGGTGTCGCTGCCCCGGGCGTGGCTACCATCGGCAACCTCAACGTCTCCGATCTGACCCTCGAGGGTGGCAGCACCATCGTGTTCAAGATCTGGGATCAGGCCGGCGGCGTAGGTATCGGCTACGACAAGCTCGACCTAGGCACGCTGGATCTCGCGGGTGCGAGCTCGGCGAACCGGATCACGATCAAGCTCATCTCGATGAGCTCCGCGACCACCTTCGGTAACTCGACCCTCGCGCTGCCGACCAGCCCGCTGAACTTCGGTTCGTTCGACTTCGGTACCTATGACCCTCTTTCGGGCCTCGGTGCTAATGTCAGCGACTTGTTCCGCTTCGATGCGACCCAGTTCAACTACGCCGGCGGCACTGCTTCCGATGCGGGCCTGTGGCTGGTCGACTTCAACGCGGGTGCGATCACGCTGACCGCGGTGCCCGAGCCCTCGACCTACGGTTTCGGTCTCGGCGCCCTGGCCCTCGCGGCCGCCGCCCTCCGCCGCCGCCGTCAGACGAAGAAGGCCTGAGGATACGAGGACACGAGGGCCCGAGGATAGGGAAGGGCGGCTCCGGCCGCCCTTTTTTGTGCCTGGGTGAGACGATATGACTGCCTTGGGTAGGGACGTGATTGCCATCACGTCCGTGGGCGAAGTGACCTTGGTATGATCAAAGATTATGCCCGGTGGTCGCGCGCAAGTTCGCGAACGGCGGCCATGGTAATGGCCGCCCTACCTAGGTATGTTGAGACTCCATGACTTAACATATGGCCATGTCTCATCTGCTTTCGTCAAACCGCCTCGCTTGGGGTTGGCCATTATATACCCCAAATTTTCGCGGTAGCTATCGTCCGATCGGATACGATGGTCGAAGGCCGCTGGTTGCCATCTAATCAGGCCACCATAGCTGGCTGCTCGCTTGAATCTACGAATGGCCGCGGCGAGGCCGATTTTTTTCGGGATAATGGTTATGATGTGCACGTGATCAGGCATGGCCAGCATCAGGATAGGCTGCCAGATTCCCAGATCTCTCAGGTGATCCGCAGATTTTACGAGGGAGTTCCATTGAGGCTCGCGTGCGAATTGATTCACGCCCCGACAGTCCCCGCAGATGGTCAGGAAGATGGGATCAGATTCCTTAACCCAGGCTGGCCTATGATGTCCGGGCTTTCTTCTGTCAGGCATGGTCACGGTGTAGATACTCCTCGCCTCCGAAGTTTTGCCTAAACCTTAGATTACCCACGTCCTGGCTGGTGGTGTGCTCCTACGAACGGCGGCCATGGCAATGGCCGCCCTACCTCCAGCCCTGATTGACTTCCCCCTCCCTCTCCCCCACAAATCACTCATGCGAAACACCCCGGCGCTCCTTCTGTCGTTCTTGCTGCTCGCGGTCGCGACATGCGCCCACGCCGCCCGCGATCTGACCTTCTATCTGGTCTCCGACGTCCACGTCGGGATGGACTATCGGAAGACGACGCCGCCGTTCGGCCCCGACGCCTTCAACGCCCACGTCGCGCAGACGCTCGAGGTCCTCGCCAAAGTCCCCGGCACGGAGTGGCCCGCGAGCGGTCCCGTCGCCGAGGCGATGAAAGGGAAGGGCCCCGTCCCACGTCCCGCCGGCATGATCGTCGCCGGCGACCTCACCGAGGTCGGCAACGCCAAGCAGTGGCAGGATTTCGACCGCCTGCTCCCGTGGCAGGGTTCGACTCCGGGCAAGTATCCGACCTACGCCCTCGCCGGTAACCACGACGGCGGCAGCGCCGGCCCGGTGCGCCAAGGCCTCCGCGAGCGCAATCGCGGCATGCTCGCCGCCGGCCTCGTCTCGAAGCTCTCCGCCGACAGCCTGCACTCCGCCTGGACGTGGCAGGGCGTGCACTTCATCAACGTCAACCTCTACCCTGGCGACGGCGTCAAAGAAGGCGCCAAGGAGACCTCGATGTGGAATCCGGAGACCAGCCTCTCTTTCCTGAAGGCCCGCCTCGCGGATATCGGCGCGAAGGAGCCCGTCGTGATCGCGATGCACCTCGATTTCAGCGCCCGCAGCACCTGGTGGGACCAGCCCAAGCGCAAGGCTTTCTATGAGGCCATCAAGGGCCATAATATCATCGCGCTCCTGCACGGCCACACTCACGTCATCACGCGCCTGCAGTTCCCCGAGGACAAGGACTACGCCGATTTCGGCGGCACGGGCCCCCGCTTCGATTGCTTCTCCGCCGGCGCGTTCAAGCCCGATGCCAAGGAAGGCAAGCCGTTCCCCGGCCCGCGCTATCCGTGCGAGTGCTACGTCTTCCGCATCGTCGACGACGTCCTTGTCGCCGCCCATTACACCGCCGAACCCGGCGGCTGGAACACCAGCAAGCACGCCCCGCAGCTGACGTTTGTGAAGTCGATTAAGTAAGACAGCGGTTGGCGGTTAGCGGTTGGCGGTTGGGAACACCGAGAGACGACACTCAAGGGGAAACCGGAGACCGGA
>JBIKIO010000033.1:0-13067 GCA_044361555.1 Opitutales bacterium | reverse complement strand
GAACACCAGCAAGCACGCCCCGCAGCTGACGTTTGTGAAGTCGATTAAGTAAGACAGCGGTTGGCGGTTAGCGGTTGGCGGTTGGGAACACCGAGAGACGACACTCAAGGGGAAACCGGAGACCGGAGGATTGGCTGGGGACACATTTTCGGGTCCCGGGTCTCGGCCATCGGGTATCTGGTCCGGGTGTTCAGGTCCGGGTGCAGGTCCCGGGTCTGATTCCCGAACCTGATCCTGTACCCGTACCTGCAGCCGAGACCTGAGACCTGAGAATGCCTCCGTCCCCTGTCTGTTTCGGCGCCTTGTCTTTCTCCAACCGCCAACCGCTTACCGCCAACCGCCAAAACCTATTCTGTCATCGATTCAGTCATCTATCTGGCCAACCGGCCAACTGTTCAACGGATCAACTCTGTCTCTGTCTAATCAACCGAGCCTCTGGGCCTCCGAGCCTCTTTGCTGGCTAGCCCTAGCCCTGTCCCTAGCCCTATTTGACCTTCGCTCGTCGCCACACCTGCTTATCCGGGGTGACGAGGATGACGTCGAGATTCTCGCGTTCGGCGATGAGCTTGGCCGATTCGAAGCCGACGGACATGAGCGCGGTCGACCAGCCGTCGGCCAGCGCGCAGGAAGGGTCGAAGACCGCGGCGAGTTCGAGCGTCGGCACGACGGGCTCGCCGGTCTTCGGCGAGACGATATGCGAGACAGGCTTGCCGGCGGCCGCTTTGCGGGCGCGGTAGAGTCCCGAGACGCTCAGCGCGCGGTCGGTGAGCACCACAGTCTCCATGGTCATGCGCGGCTGGAAAGGGTCCTCCAGGCCGACGCGCCACGTTCCGGCCGCGAGGATCTCGCCGCCGACTTCGATGAGGAATTCCTCGAGGCCTTCGCGACGTAGGATCTGCGCGGCGCGGTCCGCCGCGTAGCCTTGCAGCAGGGAGCCGAGGTCGAGGCTCAGTCCCTCGTGCTGTTTGGCCAATGTCAGGTTGGCTTTGTCTAGCGTGAGTTTCTGCCACCCGACCTGCTTCAAGGCCGCCAAGATCTGCGCCGACGTGGGCGTCGGGCGCTGGCCGGCGGGCCCGTAGCCCCAGAGCGACGTCAGCGGGGCGACGGTGAGATCGAAGCCTCCGTCGGTGGCGCGGCTGAGGCGCAGACCGAGCTCGGTCAGCTCGGCGAGTTCCGCGGTGATGCCGAAAGGCTGGGTGGACTCGAGCTGGTTGAAGTCGGACGTCGCCGATGAAGCACGCCAGTGCGAGAGCGAGAACTCCACGCGGTTCAACTCCGCCTCGAGCTCGCGCTTGAGCAGCTCGGCGTCGACCTGCTCGCCGCGCACCTTGACCGTCCACGTCGTGCCGAAAGCGGCGCCATGGAGTTCGGTGACGGGAAGGCGGGCCGAGGCCTCGGCCGGATCGGCGGCCACGACCTCACCGCGCGGGAAGAAGGCGATCACCGCGCCGACGGCGAGTACGAGGGCGGCGAGCGTGTCGCGACGCGCCCAGCGTTCCTCGGCATTGCTCGTGCGCATGAATTTCAGGAGAGCGCCGGTGGGGCAGCCGTATTTGCAATAAGCCTGCGGGACGAAGAGGGAGGCCACCAGTCCGACCACGGCCAGGCCGAGGGGGATGGCCACGGCGGTGCCAAGGACCCAGGCGTCGAAGGGCTCGGCTTCGCCCAGGGACCAGCGCGGCCAGGCCAGAGCCGCCAAGAAGGCCCCGGCGAGGGCCCACGCGGGCAGTTTGCCCAGCCAGCCATGCCAGCGGGCGGGGACGGCCACATGGAGGCGCTTGAAGCCACCCAGGAGCTCCTGGGCGGCCCCGTGGGGGCAGATCTGGTGGCAATAGCTCTGCCGGCGGGTAGCCCAAGGGATCAACAGCGCCACGGCCGCGAGCGCGAGCAGGGCGGGGGCGGTCGCCCAAGGCAGGCCGTGGCGGGCCCAGCCGGCGAAGAGCGAGAGCGAGAGCAGCTGGCCGAGCCAGAGGCCGAGCCCCCCGACGAGCAGCACCTGCCAGGTCCGGCGAATCCACGGACGGGCGTGGAGTGACGTGAAGGTCATCAGCAACGCGCCGAGGATGAAGCAACCGAGGGCGATGGCTTTCCAGCGCTGCTGCGCCGCCTCGCGCTCGCGCTTACCTCCGTGCTGGTCATCGGCGAAGCGCGTCTGCAGGCCCTTCGCGATCGCGTAGCTCGTCAGCGTCGCGCCCGCGACCGTATCGAGCTCGGCTTTGCGGAAATCGAACTCCGCCCACTCGCGCGCGTTCCATTGCGTGAGCTTCGAGAGATAGGTCCGGCCCTGCGGGTCGGGTTCCTCGTCCTGGATGCGGCTGACGTAATCGGAGGTGTCGTAAGTCGAACGCAGCACGACCTTGCGCAGACGGAGCGCGTCGGGCTCGATCGCGATGAGCGTCTCGCTCGGGCCGGCGTAGCCGAGGACCTCGTCGGCCGAGGGCGACGAGCGGACGACGTAGCCGAGGTGCGCGCGGTTGGCGCCGCGCACGAGGTTCCAGCCGAGCCGCGGGACGTTGGGTTCGAAGCCCATCGCCTCGGGGAAGCCGGCAGCCTGAATCTCCTTCAACGTGAGCGGCAGCGGGAAGCGCAGGGAGACGTAGTTGCCGGAGAGCCGCTGCTGGATGGATTCCGCGATGGCGTAGGCGGTCAGCGTCGAGCCCGCGTAGCCGTCGAGCTTCGGGGCGGGTTGCGCCGAAGGACGCCAGGACTTGAACGAATCATCGAAGGCCGTCGAGCGACGCAGCTGCTCGACGTGTTCCGGGGTGTCCTGACTGGAGAGGATGCGCGTGCCGACGATCTGGTCGCGGAGGTCGAGCGCGACGAGCACGTTGCTCGGTCCCGCGTAGCCGAGGATGGCATCGGCGTCCGGCGAGGTGGTGAGCAGCCGGCCTAGGCGGTTGCCGGACTGGTCTTCGACGAGGAGCGTCTGGCTCGGGCCGGACTTCAGGCGACGCGCTTCCGGGAAGAACGCTTTTGCGTCGGCGAGGCCCAGCCGCGTCAACGCCGACTCCGTGACCGGGGTCGTGCGCTGCAGCAGCAGGGCGGCGAGCAGCAAGGCCCCGAGACGCCAGCCTCTGACCAGCCAGGCGCTGACGCGGGGCGAGGGCATCGCTTACTCGGCGTGGACGAGCTGGAAGGCGTCGGCGTGGACGTTGCCCTTGGCCCCTTCGGAGGAGAGGACGATTGTGTGCGTGCCGGCCGCAAAGGTGAACTTACCGAGAGCCGTCGGCTTCTCGATCACGCCGGTCTTCTGGTTGAGGCGGAGCACGACGGGCTTCTCGCCGACGCGGTTGATGGTCAGGACGGAGTTGCCCGAGCGGTTCTCGTGGGCTTCCCAGTAGCCGCGCAGCTCATACTTGCCGGCGTCCTTGACTTCGAAGGTATAGGTCGCCCGGTTGCCCGCGCCAGCGGCATAGTGATAACCCGTGCCGAGGTGCGCGAGGCCGCGGCCTTCGGTCCACTTGCCTTCATACTTCGCCTGGGCGTCGTCGACGACGATGCCGCCGAGCTTGGCCAGTTCCTTGAGGTCATCAGCGGAGAGTTTGGAGGGCGTGCCCTTGGTCAGGTCGAGTGCGGCGCGGTGGGTGGGTAGTTCCTTGAAGTCGGCGATCGACGTGTCGAGGAAGAGGTCGGAGCGCAGGTCGCTGCGGCGCATGCGACCGGGCTGTTCCATGAGCTTGATCAGGTCGGGCAGGTGCTTCTGGTAGACGCCGCGCGGGTCGGTGTTCTCGCGGACGGCGAGGTAGGCGGCCTTGCCGACGACTTCGCCCATCATACCGATGGTACGCATCACGCGCACGGTGCCGAGGGCCTCGTGGGTGACGGAGATGTGGCGGCCGGCGAAGAACAGGTTGTTGATGTTCTTGGAGTAGAACAGGCGGTAGGGCAGGGGGTAGCCATTGCGACGGTCGACCGCGGCGATGTGCTTGCCGCTGGCGTCGACGTAGCCGAAGGCCGCGCGGGAGATGAACGGATTCTCCGGGAACTTCTTGGCATACTGCTGGTTGGCGTAATGCAGGTCGATGTCCCAGGTCGTAGGCACGCAGCCGTCGTCGAATTCCGTGCGCGCGACGATGTGGTCCTTGTTCAGGATGATATCGCCGTCGAAGAGGCGCGACTCGCGGGGGCCGCCGACGTGCGAGGCCCACTTGAGCTGGGAGAGCGCATACTTGTCCTTCTGCGGGCCGTTCTTGAGGGCGGAGAACGCGCCATACATCGCGCGGAAATTCCAGTCGCGGATATACTCCAGGTCCTTGATCGGATCCTGGTCGAAGCCCGATTCCCAGAACCACTCGGCCTTCATGAAGGGCTTGTCGTCGATCTTGGCCTTGGATTTCTGGAGGAGCGGGAAGTCGCCCATCTCGAGGGGCAGCGCCCACGGGGTGGCGGGCCACGTCGAGGCTTGGTCTACGTCCTGGTAGAACCACATGTTGGACATGCCCATGCGCTTGTTCGGTTCGGTACGGAAGGTCGCGCCGGCGTAGGCGCCCACCCAGCCATGGCCGGTGGTGTCGGCCACGAACTTAGCGCGGAAGAGTTTTTCGCGGCCGGTCTTGACGTCGATGGCCTTCACGGCGGCGATGCGGTTGCCGTCCATGACCACGCCGGTGGCGAAGTGGCCGAGGAAGAGGCTGATGTTCTTCTCCTTGCGGACGACCTGCTCCTTGAGCTCGTCGCCGAAGCTGTCGACGCGGCCGGGGCTGTCCGGCGAACGGTCACCGATCTCCTCGATCATCTCGCCGAGGTGCGGGTATTTGCCGCGGGTGGTGCCGCCCATGGCCCAGACGCCGACTTCGGAGCTGCCGTTGCCGCCGAGGACGAAACGGTCCTGGATGAAAGCGACCTTGAGGGACTGACGGGAAGCCGAGAGCGCGGCGCCGAGGCCACCGTAGCCACCGCCGACGACGACGAGGTCGAACTCGCCCTGGTCTTCGGCGCCCTTGGGGCTGTTCCACTGCGAGCGGGCGGCGACGAGCGCGTCGCCTTCGGGCGGAGTGAACGCAGCGTCCTTGCTGAAGAGGATGGCGTCGGCGCGTCCGTCGAAACCAGTGAGGTCATGCAGCGCGATCTTCACGTCGCCCGCGGGCAGGGTGACCTTGCCGCCGGCTTGCCAATGCCACTCGGCGCCCTTCGTGCCGAACTCGGCGGCGACGGGCTGGCCGTTGACGATCAGTTGGAAGCGGCCCGGGGTGCCGGCGGCCTTCCAGTGGGCGACCCAATCCTTGGTGCGGACCCAGACGCGGTATTCGCCGGCGGCGGGGATACGGACGGTGCCGGTGGCGTCGCCGACGGGCTGGCCGAGGCCGTGGGCGAGGAGGTAAGGCGAGCCGACGATGTTCGTGAAAGCGGTGTCGAGCTTCCAGCCGCCGTGGGCGGACAAGGACTCGGCTTCGACGAAGACCGTATCAGCGGACTGGGCGCGGCCGGTCAAGGCAGCCAGCAGGGACAGTCCAAGGAGGGGGAGGACGCGAGGGGACATGGGATGATTAGATGCCAAGGGGGTGAGGGAGTTCCAGACAGAATTGGGGATGGGTGGAATAAGGGATAGGGGTGGGGGTAGGGGTGGGGGTAGGTGAGATGTCTGAATCGATGACAGAGGACGGATGACAGAGGGCCTAACTCACCACTGAAGGCTGAGTGGAGGACAGCGTTGACGACTGAATAGAGGACTGAATTGACGATTCCTGCCACCCGCCACCCGGGGACGCCACCCGCCACCCGAAATGGATGCTGTCTGATCATCCGGTTTCCGGTCTCCCCTTGAGCGTTGCCTCTCCCAACCGCTTACCGCTAACCGCCAACCGCCTAAACCTAATCCATTCAGCCCTCGATTCAGTCCTCAACTCAGTCCTCAATACTATCCCCGCTCCCCATGATCCTCCGCCTGATTGCTTCGCTCTGTGCCGTCTCCTGCTTGGCCGCCGACATTCCCGCCACCGGCCTGCTGGTCGATCTCGATGCCGCGAAAGGCGTGACGCTCGATGCCCAAGGTCGCGTGACGGCTTGGCAGAGCCAAGCCGGTCCGGCTGCGGCCCGTGATTTCGTCGGCCAGCCGAAGGGCAGGGCGGAACCGACCTCGGGTTTGCCTAGCGTCGTGAAGGAACCACGTGCGGCGCTCTCGTTCCGCCAGCAGGAATTAGTCTGCCATGACGAGTCGGCGTTCGACGGACTGATCCGCGGCTCCGGCTGTACGTGGGTCGCGGTGATCAAGGTCTATCCGCAGCGCGTCGGCCTGAAGGACGTGAATTCGTTCTTCGGCAATCTCCGCAATGGACAGAAATACGAAGGCCTCTGGGGCTGTCTCGACGACGATAACACCGTCTGGTGGGGCGCGCGTAATGGGATCACCTTCGGCCGCTTCGACGTCAATAATCCCAAGCTCGTCGGACCCAAACTCGAGGAAGGACGTTTCCATTTCCTCGCCGGACGCATGGGCGCGGGACAGACCGAGGTCGCACTTGAGTTTTTCGTCAACGACCTCAAGCCCTGCGCCACCGCGCGCTTCCCGATCAATCCGAAGGCCGACTCCTCGAAACTCGCGGTCGGTCAGGAACGCGACGCGATCCAGCATCCTGGCAAGGAATCCTTCGACGGCGAGATCGCCCGCTTCCTCCTCTGGGACCGCCCGCTCACCGACGCGGAGCTGAAGGCCGTGTTTGAGAAGGTGAAGTGAGGATCGATGACAGAGGACTGAATCGATGACGGATGGCAGTGCTAAAACGGATCCCCCAGCCAATCATCCGGTTTCCGGTCTCCCTTTGAGTTAATGCCTCGAGGTAGGGACGTGATCACCATCACGTCCGTGGGCGGACGGAGGTTGGTATGGTCGAAGATTATGCCCGGTGCTCGCACGTGCGTCCTCGAACGGCGGTCATGGCAATGACCGCCCTACCTGGGCGTGGGCTATGTCGTGACGCGGTTCCGACCCTACCCAAGGCAATCAAGCCAAGCTCTATCCCTCGCGGCTGCTTCTCAGCCGCGCCTCACTTCTTCCCCTTCTGGAAACCTTGCTGGCTGCGCTGCCTCATGCGTTCTTCGACGACGTCCAGGACTTTGTCGACGACGTCGCCAGTCAGCTCGTCATCGGCGGCGAGGACGGCTTCCTTGGTGGCCTTGCGGATGTCCAGGGCGGCTTCTTCGAACTGCGGACGCAGGTTCTTCTTTTCGTCGTCGGAAGCATACTCGGCCTCTTTGCGGAGTTCGTTTAGTTTTTCGCGTGCGGCCTTGACGCCGTCATCCTGGAAAGCCTTGAACATCGCGACCTTGCACTTGTTGAGCTGCTCCGGCGTGACGCCTTCGATCTCTTCGGGCAGGAAGCCGCCGGTCTTACCGCCGAACTTCGGGGCGCCTTGCTTGCGCGGCGCTTCCGGCGCCTCGCCTTCGGGAGCCTTCGGCTTGGCGGCGAATGGGCCGCTCTCGGCCTTCGGCTGTTCGAGCGCCGCCGGCGCCGACTGCCTGGCGTCCATGACGAAATAGGTGGCGGCTGAGCCGACAGTGGCAGCGAGGAGGAGGGGGAAGAGTTGTTTCATGGGTAGGGGCTGGGACAGGGGTAGGGGTAGGGGTAGGGGTAGGGGTAGGGGTAGTCTAATGAGAAACCCCGGGAGGAGGGGAAAGTTGAGGGAAGGCTCGATGACTGTATCGATGACAGAGGGCAGATTTCCTGCCACCCAAACCTGAATCCTGATGGCTGAGACCCGAGATCTGAAAATGAATTTCCCCCGCCAATCATCCGGTCTCCGGTTTCCCTTTGAGCGGATGCCTACTGCCTTGGGTAGGGACGTGATCACCATCACGTCCGTGGGCGGACGGACTTCAGTGTAGTGGAAGACGCTGCCCGGTGGTCGCACGCGCCTTGGCGAACGGCGGTCATGGCAATGACCGCCCTACCAAAGGCATCCCGGCCGCAACCTCCGGCCCTCTAGTCCTCGAGTCCTCTTCGGACTACTTCTTCTCCCCGAACGGGAAGGGCTTGAGCGGGGTCTTGGTGGCCTTCTTCTTGCCTGCCTTCTCGATGGCGGCGCGGGTGCGCGTCTCGACGGCCTCATAGATCTTCTCGAGGCTTTCCTTGGAAAGGTCGGGCGCGGCCGCAGCGATGGCGGCCAGGTTGGCTTTACGGAGGTCGGTCTGGAGCTGCTCGAAGTCTCCGCGCATATTCTTCTTCTCTTCGGGAGACAGGAACTCGGCTTCCTTGCGGAGCTGCGCCTGCTTGGCCTTGATCTCCTTCACTTGCGCGTCGCGCTGCGCCTTGAACGCGGCGACGCGGAATTTCTTCATATCCTCGGCGGACACGCCTTCGACGTCGGCGAGGAGTTCGCCCGGAGTGATGGGCTTGGCGTCCGCATCCTTGGCCGTCGTCTCCGCGGCCGGCTTGGCTTCTTCTTTCGGCATCTTCGCGGCGGCGGCGCGTTCATCGGCGGACGCTTTCTCTTGGGCCGCGCGGGCGGCCTCCTGTCCGCGCTTCTTCACCAGTTCTTCGATGGCGTTGAGGGTGAGTACCAGCGGATCTTTCTCGATGGTCGGGTCGAGCTTCTGGACGGCCTCGATCGTCGCCTTGACCATGACGTCGCGCGCGGTCTCGAACTCGACGCGGAGGTCTTCGGCTTCATTGCGTCCTTTGACGAAACGGGTGCGTTCCTTGAGGTCCGCAAGACGCTTGCGCGCGGCGACGAGAGCGGGGTCTGCGTAGGTCGCCATGAGCGCGCGGCGGATCTTAGCGAACTGTTCGTCCGGGACGCCGGCCACGCTCTCGGGGAACTGGGCGCCGGCGCGGGCGACCTTCTTGGCCGGCTTGGCCGCGGGTTCTTCGGCCGCCTGGGCGAAAGGCGCGAGCAGGGCGAGGGTAAGCAGGGCAAGGAGGCGCATGAGAGTGATACACCGGGAACCGAGAAAGGTTTTAGCGGTTAGCGGTAAGCGGTTGGCGGTTGGGCGAAACACTTCAGGTCTCAGGTCTCGGCCGTCGGGTATCTGGTACGGGTGTTCAGGTTCAGGTGCAGGTCCCGGGCCTGATTCCCGTACCAGATCCCGTACCCGTACCTGAAGCCGAGACCTGTGACCCGAGAATGCCTCCGGTCTCTGTCGGTTTCGGTGCCTTGTCTTTCTCCAACCGCTTACCGCCAACCGCCTAAACCTAATCTATTCAGTCCTCGATGCAGTCCTCTGTCATCGACTCAGCCATCGTCTCGGAGGCAGCTTCGCTGCCGCGTCACTTCTTCTTCGGCTTACCGGCGACGTCGGACTTCTTCTGGTGGGTCGAGGTGACGTAATCGCGGATGACTTCGATCTTGAGGCTCGGTTCGGCTTTCTGCATCGCCTTCACGCGGGCGATATCGATCGCTTCACGGGCTTCTTTGGCGTCGCGAGCGCCGCCTTCTTTCTTCTCGCCCTTGCTCTTCTTGGGCTTCTCGCCGGCGCCACCGAGCTTGGCTACGGCGGCTTTGAATTCTTCGTCGGTCTCCGCCTTGAGCCAGGCTTCCTGGAGTTTCACGCCATCGACGAGCGAAACACCGGCCGGGATCTCCGGGGCTTCAAGGCCCTTCTTCTTCTTTTTCACCGCCGGTTCCGGCTTCTCGACCGGCTTGGCCACGGGCTCCGTGGGCTTCTTCTCGTCAGCCGCGAAGAGCGAGAGCGAAGCGAGGAGGAAGCAGAGCAGGGCAGGGAGGCGCATACGGATGGAACACCAGGAATCCTAAAAGGTTTTGGCGGTAAGCGGTTGGCGGATGGGAAGAGTGGAGGGCTGAGCTGATGACAGATGACTGAATCGATGGCAGATTTCCTGAACCTGCACCCGAACCTGAATACCCGAACCAGGCGCCTGATGGCCGAGACCCGAGACCTGAAAGTATGCTCCCCAGCCAATCATCCGGTCTCCGGTCTCCCTTTGAGTGAATATCTCCTGCCTTGGGTAGGGTTGAGCGCCCCGCTCAACCGCTGACTTTAGGTAGGGACAGCACCACGTGCGGTCCTAGGTTGCGTGTCAGTCCGAGACGAGGACGCGATAGTGATCATGTCCCTGCCTCGAGACACGGCTGACCGGGGGCGGTCAGCCCTACCTAATCCCGATGCCGACTCCCGAATGGCCGATGCCCCGGTGGCCGTCACCTATCACCAAGGTGTGAGAATGCGGACGCGTCGCCGACGCGCCCCTGCCTCATTCACCCCCCGCCCTCACCACCTTCCCTTAAGGAGCTTATTACCCGGATACGGAGCGTTGGAATGCGGCCCGAAGAACATCCGGATGCCGGCCCATGCCATGAAGGAGTCGCGTTGATTCATGCGCGCGTATTCCATGCCGGTGAGGAGCTTGAGGCGGTGGCCGGCGATGTAATGATTGAGTCCGAGATAGACCGCCTGGTAGGCATCGCCGTTGCCCATGCCCGCGAGGCGTTCGTAACGGCGCTGGCTGCTTAGGCCGGTCGCCTGGCTGGAGCTGGCGATCTGGTAGCGACTGACCACTTCGAGGGTGTCGGTAAGGAAGTAGCTGGGCTGGAGGTTGAGGCCGATGGCATCGCCCCGGGCGCCGCCGAAGCCGGCCGTGAGTTCGGCGACGAACGCCGCCGGACCGTCCGTGAAGATGATCGCGCCGGCGAGGGCGTCGTCGAAACGCGTCAGGTTGGTCGCGTTGGCGTGGGCTTCGCTGTGCAGGTAGCCGCCGTAGAAGGACGCCGTCTCGGCGCCGAGGAAATGACCGAGGTCATAGGTCACGGCCGCGAGGAAGGAAGAGCCTGAGTCCAGTTCCGTGAAGGACTGCCACATGTCGGTGCCGGCGGAATTCGAGAAGACGCCGGCATAGTAATCCAACTTGTCGATGCGACCCGAGAGAGTGACGGCCGGGGTGTAATCGAGGCCCATCATGTTCGTGAACATCGAGCGCTCCATGAAGCTCAGGTAGCGGCTCGAGACATTACGGTCATGGGTGAAGCGGTGTTTCTGCTGGCCGACGGTGAGGTTGAGCGATTCCGCGAACTGCCAGCGGACCCAGAGCTCAGTGAAGCCGTTGTAGGCAGGTTCGAAATCGCTGCCGCTGATCGCCTGCGCGTGCACGGTCAGGCGGTCGAACATCGTGGCTTGGAAGCCGAGGCGGATGCGGCGGCTCTCGAAGCCGGAATCCTGTCCGTGGCTGCCATCGTTGTCATGGTAATGTCCGTGATAGCGTCCGAGCACCCACAGCTCCTGCAGGCCCGGGTTCTGCTTGTCCTTGTAGATCAGGCCCAGGTTCTCGAACCGCTCCTTCAGCGATTGCTCCGCGGCCGGGCGTCTGGAACTGGCGGGCTGAGTCTGGGCGCCCAAGGTCAGGGCAGTGCAGGCAACCAGCAACGCGAAGATGTCTTTTTTTCGTAACATTTGTAACAATCGGAAAAAGGCAGAGGGGGTCCAGGAAGGCATAAGCCATTATGAAAACAGGGTAAAACGGCCCGAAAGGCAAGGGGGGCTTTAGGGATAGGGCCAGGGCTGGCTAGCCCTCCGGACTCCCCCCCTTTTTTGAGTTCCCAACCGCCAGCCGCTATCCGCCAACCGCCATTACCCGCACCAAACAAAAGACCCCGGCGAACCGGGGTCTTGATCGAGCCTGTGATCCGAAGATTACTTGGCTTCCGGCTTCTTACCGCCCTTGTCGCCGCCCTTACCCTTGCCGCCCTTGTCGCCCTTGCCCTTACCCTTGGCGCGGGCTTCTTCGATGGCCTTGAAGACGGATTCGAGGGAGGCGTCAGCCTTGAGGACGGCAGCCTTGCGGGCTTCCATCAGGGCCTTGACGGCAGCCTGACGGTCTTCCGGGGAGGATTCCTTGGTGAGGGCCTTCATCTTGGCTTCGGCGGCCTTCACGGCTTCGTCGGAGGAAGCGGCCTTCTGGGCTTCCATGAACTTCTTCCAGGTGGCTTCGTCGACGGATTCCGGACGCTGCGGGCCCTGCTGCTTCTTGCCGCCCTTGTCGCCCTTGCCCTTTTCGGCTTTCTTAGCCGGTTCGTCGCCCTTGGGAGCGGCGGGCTTGGGAGCGTCCTGAGCGAGGAGGCCGGCCGAGGTGATCAGGGCCAGGAGGAGTGCGAGTTTGATCTTCATGATAGGTATGGGGGTGCACGGATGAAACCCCGCCCCGGGGGGCGAGTTACAGGTTTTAAATTTAAATATGACACGCCGGCGGGGTGCGCCCGGGTCGGCGCCGAGCTTATGGTCAGGACCGCCCATGACCCCGCTCCTCCTCCATATCCCGCACGACGCCACGGCCATTCCCCCGGATGAGTGTCGCGATTTCCTGCTATCGGAGGCGGAACTACGGGCGGAAAGCCTCCGCCTGACCGACGCGCATACGGCGGCGCTCTACGCCGAAGGCCTTCCGCCGGAAGATTTCGTGCGGGCCGAGGTCTCGCGTCTCGTCGTCGATGTCGAACGTTTCGCCGACGACGCGCAGGAACCCTGCGCGAGGGTGGGCATGGGCGCGACCTACGTGCGCACCGCCGACGGCCGCCCGCTGCGTGCGCTCACGCCGGAACGCCGCGCGGAGCTGATGGCCCGCCATTACTGGCCGCACCATCATCGGCTCGACGCGTCGGCCGCCGCCCGCCTCGCGCGCTTCGGCCGGTGCCTCGTGCTCGACGCGCATTCCTTCCCGACCGGCCCGTTACCCACGCAGCTCGCCTCCGGTCCTTCGCCTGAAATCGGCATCGGCACGCAGCCCGGGCATACGCCGCCGGCGCTGCGCGATTTCGCGGTCAGTTTCTTCCGTGACCGCGGCTACGAGGTCGGCGTCGACGTGCCGTTCAGCGGCGCGATGGTGCCCAATGCCTGCTTCGGCCGGGAGTCGCGGCTCTGGTCCGTGATGATCGAGGTGCGCCGCGACCTGTATATGGATGAAACCACGGGCGAGCGGCACGCGGGTTTCGCGCGCATGCAGGCGGTGCTGGCTGAACTCCGCGCGGTGCTTGCGCGCTTTGCGGCTACTTGACCGCGGCTTCGCGGGCGGATTTCTCGACCTCTTCACGGAGCAGGCCGAGGGCTTCCTTCCACATCGCTTCCATCTGCGGCACCACGGCCGCCTTGGCTTCGTCATCCTGCGTCTTCCAGGTCTCTTCGAC
>JBIKIO010000020.1:0-17642 GCA_044361555.1 Opitutales bacterium | reverse complement strand
AAGGCAAAGGACCATCGGTCCACTTCGGCCTGATCTTGGTGTTCGACGAGGATGCGCAGCTTGTTCTCCGTGCCGGAATAGCGGATGAGGTGACGACCGGCTTGGCCGAAGGCGGCGTCGGCCTTCCTGACCTCTTCCTGCAGAGCGTTGAGTTGTGCCAAGGGTACGCGCGACTTGACCTTGAGATTGACCAGCGCCTGGGGATATTCGCGCATGCCCGCGGCGAGGTCGGCCAAGGTGGCGCCCTTCTTCTTCATGAAGCGTAGCACCTGCAGGGCGCTGAGGATACCGTCGCCGGTGGAGGCGTAATCGGCGAAGATCAGGTGGCCCGAGTTCTCGCCGCCGAACGAATAACCACCCTTCCGCAGCGCTTCGATGACGTGGCGATCACTGACGGCCGTGGTGACTACGCCGACGCCGGCCTTACGCATGGCCTCATGGAGACCGAGGTTGGACATCACGGTGCAGACCATCGTGTTGCCGCTGAGTTTGCCTTCTTCCTTCAACGCCAGGGCGCAAAGCGAAAGGATACGGTCGCCGGACACGCTGGCGCCGCTGGCGTCGCTGAAAATCACCCGATCGGCGTCGCCGTCGAGGGAGATGCCGACGTCGGCGCCCTGCTCTTTCACGACTTTGCCCGCGAACTCAGGGTAAAGCGCGCCGACCCCGGCGTTGATATTGATGCCGTCCGGATCGACGCCCAGTTTGACCACCTTGGCGCCCAGTTCCTTGAAGATCAGCGGGGCCAGCAGATAGCCGGCGCCATGGCCGCAATCCACGACGATTTTCATCCCTTCGAGGCTGGCGTTACCGAGGCTCTGTTTCACGAATTCGATATAACGTCCGCGCGCATCGTCGATGCGGTAAGCCTTGCCGATCTTCTCGCCGGTCACACCGTTCGCTTTCACGTCGTAAAGGACTTCCTGTTCGACGAGCGATTCCAGATCGTCGGAGAGCTTGAACCCATCCGGCCCGAAGATCTTCAGGCCGTTGTCTTCATAGGGATTATGCGAGGCCGTCAGCATGATGCCTGCGCCGCAGCCCATGGACTTGGTGAGATGCGCGACGGCGGGGGTCGGCATCGGTCCGACGAGGAACACATCCATGCCGCTCGAGACCAGACCGCTGGTCAGCGCGGTCTCGAGCATGTAGCCCGAGATACGCGTGTCCTTGCCGATGATGACGCGGTTATGATTGGCCCCGCTGGAACGCAGGACGCGGGAGATCGCCTGGCCGATGCGGAGCGCGATCTCCGGGGTGATCGGGTATTCGTTCGCTCGTCCGCGGATTCCGTCCGTACCGAAGAGTTTGGTCGCCATAGGTGTTTTTGTGGCAATTCCTTACGTTTCTGCAAGTTCAAATGACTGAAAACCTTCTTTTATGATAAATATGAGCGATTCGGTCATAACCGCTTGGGATGCTGGCGAAAGCGGTCCGGAAGGCCCTTCGAGCATTGGTTCAATCGAGCGAAAGACTCCGAGCGAGCAAATGGGGTGCTCGGACCGATGTTAAAAGAAAGGAAATGAGATGAGGAATAGTCCCCGCTCCCTATTCACAGTTCGACAGGAACTGGACTGCTGAGTTGGATGTCTCCACCCTATGCGTGCCCCGACGCTCATCTATTATTGCCTCCTGACGAGCGCCCTGGCTTCGGCCGTGGACGCCCCTGTGGACTTCAACCGCGAGGTCAGGCCGATCCTTTCCGACCGTTGCTATGGTTGCCACGGACCCGACGCTGACAAAGGCCGTAAGGCCGGCCTTCGCCTTGATGAATTCGCCGGAGCGACGAAGGAACTCAAGAGCGGCGATCGGGCCGTCGTGCCCGGTGATATCGAGAAGAGCATGATGGTCGAAAGGATGCGCTCCACCGATCCCGAAGAGATCATGCCGCCGCCGGAACTCCACCGTCCGCTCACCGCCGAGGAGAAAGACATCCTGACCCGCTGGATCAAGCAGGGCGCGAAGTATGACCGCCACTGGGCTTTCGTGAGCCCGCAGGTCCAGCCGACGCCGCAGCTAGGCGACGCATCTTGGGTGAAAGATCCGCTGGATGCTTTCATCGCCGCCAAGGCCGCCAAGGTCGGCTTGAAGACTTCGCCCGCCGCCGACCGCACCACCCTGCTCCGCCGTGCTTCGTTCGCCCTGACGGGCCTGCCGCCCACCAACGATGAAGTGATGGCCTTCCTCGCCGATACTTCTGCCGATGCCTATGAGAAGCGCGTCGATACCATGCTGGCTTCGCCCCGCTTCGGCGAACATCTCGCGGTCGGCTGGCTCGACCTTTCAAGATACGCCGACACTTGGGGCTACACGGGCGACAGACCGATGTTCGCCTGGCCTTGGCGCGACTGGGTCCTCAAAGCATTCAACGATAACAAGCCCTACGACCAGTTTCTGACCGAACAGCTCGCCGGCGATCTGCTGCCTTCCCCGACGCAGGACCAGCGCGTGGCGACGGCCTTCAGCCGACTTCATCGCATGACCTTCGAAGGAGGCTCGATTGCCGAGGAATTCCGCCAGGACGGCATCAATGACCGCGTGATGACCGCCGGTTACGGTTTCATGGGACTGACGATGGAGTGTTCCCGCTGCCACGACCATAAGTATGACCCGATCTCGCAGCGGGACTATTTCTCGATGGCGGCGATGTTCGGCGACCAGAATGAGAACGGGCTACTCTCCTTCCATGGCGAAGTGCCGCCTCCCTTCGTCCGTCTTTATAAGTCCGAGGCCGAGCGGAGGAAGGAAACCGAACTCCGCGCCGCCGTGACGGCCGCGGAGATGGCCCTCACCGCGACCAAGTCCGAGTATCAGGGCAAGCCGGAGGTCTCCGTACCAGCCCCGTCAGCCCACTTCCCGCTCGAGGCTTTCACCAAGGCCGGCGTCGACGATCTCATCGCCGGAGGCAAGCCGGCCGTCTTCGAACGTCGCAGCTCACCGGAAGATCTTCAGCTCACGCCTGCGGTCAAAGGCCAGGGCGTTAAGTTCGACGGTGATGCCGGCTTCAAGCTTCCCGAGTTCAAGCAGCTCGGCCGCTTCGATCCTTTCACGTTTTCGGCCCACCTGCGACTCGGCGAGAAGAACACCCGCGCCACGGTGCTCCATGCCACGGGTTTCTACACCGGTGACGGCGATGCCTCGGGCGTCGAGCTGCTGGTCAACCAAGGTAAGCTGCGCTGGAGCATGATCCATCTCTGGCCCAATAGCGCGGCTTCCATCGAAACCGAAACCGCCCTGCCCGTCGGGACCTGGCAACGTGTGACGGTCACCTACGATGGCTCCTCCAAGGCCGCTGGTCTTCGCATCTATCTGGACGGACGCGAAGCCAAGACGACGGTCGTACGCGACACCCTCCACGCCAAACCCCGAGACAACGCCCTCGAAATCGGGTCGCGCTCCCGCGACGCCGGTTTCCGTAATGGCTCCCTCGACGAGATGCAGCTTTGGCGTCAGGCGCTCACGGCCGCCGAAGTGGCCGTATTGCATGGACTCGACGCGAGTTCCCTCTCCGCTCCCGTGCTGGCTGAGCATGCCAGACTGCGAGCTGATCCGTCCTATGCCGCCGCATGGAAAGGCCTGCAGTCAGCCCAGCGCGCTTTGGCCGCGCATCAGGAATCCGCGCCGGCTTTTTATGCGATGGAGCACTCCCCGCTTGCTCCGAAAGCCTACGTGCTGACGCGTGGCGAATACGATAAGCCAGACCTCACGAAGCCCTGCGAACCAGGCGTGCCTGCCCGGGTCTTCCCCTGGAATGACGCCCAGCCGAAGAACCGCCTGGGTCTCGCCCGCTGGCTGACTGACCCTCAGCATCCGCTCACCTCCCGCGTGGTCATCAATCGTCTGTGGGCCCAGGTCTTCGGCGCCGGACTCGTCGCGACCAGCGAGAATCTCGGCCTCCAAGGCGACCTGCCGACGCATCCCGAACTCCTCGACACGCTGGCCGTCGACTTCGTCCGTAGCGGCTGGGACACCAAGGCGATGCTTCGTCGCTTCGTCCTGAGCAGCACTTTCCGTCAGTCATCGACCCCGACCGCCGTAGGCCGTGAAAAGGACCCCGCCAACAAGTATCTTGCCCGTGGCCCGGTCCTTCGCCTGACCGCCGAGATGGTCCGCGACCAAGCCTTGCTCGCTTCCGGCAAGCTAGTCGAAAAAGTCGGGGGCGAAAGTGTCCAGGAATCCGCCAGCCGTCGGAGCCTCTACACTTACCGTAAGCGCACGGCGCCACCCGACAACATGCTGATCTTCGACGCGGGTTCGCGCGAAATCTGCCAGCCGAAGCGCCTCAATACGAATACGCCCCTGCAGGCCTTGGTATTGTTGAATAATCCTGGTTTCGTGGAAGCCGCCAAGAACCTTGCCGCCAAGGTCAGCAAGGTCTCCGCCGAACCTTCCGCCCAGATTGCCGCCGCCTTCCGCGCCGTGTGCACCCGTGAGCCTCGGCCTGCCGAGCTGGCCGCCCTCAGCGAACTCTACGCGATTCAGAAAGCCAACCCTCCGCAATTCGCCCCAGCACCCGCGCCGGCGCCTAAGCCGATGCCGGACGCCAAAGCAGACCCTAAGGCGAAGAAGAAAACCAGCCCGGCCCCGGCTCCGTCTCCTGCCTTGCCAAAGATCCCGGCCGACCCGGCTCTGGCCGCTCTCACCCTCGTCTGCTCTACCATCCTGGCAAGCGACGCCGCCGTCACCTCTCGCTGAACATGCATCCTCCCAAGCCTACTTACGACCATCTGATGGGTCATACGCGCCGGCACTTCCTCGGCGCTTCCGCGCTGGGGCTAGGTGCCCTCGCCATGCGCGGGATCGTCGGCGACGCCCAAGCGGCCGGCTTGCCCAAGGGCACGCACTTCCCGGCGAAAGCCAAGCGCGTCATCTATCTCTTTCAGGCCGGCGGTCCGTCCCAGTTCGAGACCCTCGACCCGAAACCGCTGCTCCGCGAAAAGCACACGCAGCCTTTGCCCGACTCCGTCCGTCAAGGCCAGCGCCTGACAGGCATGAGCGGTTACCAGGCGACGCTCCCGCTAGCGGGTTCGTTCGTCGGGTTCAAGAAATACGGTCAGAGCGGCGTCGAATACAGCGACCTGCTCAATCACACCGGAGAAGTGGCGGATGACCTCTGCGTGATCCGCTCGATGCACACGGAGGCGATCAACCACGATCCCGCCATCACCTTCTTCTGTTCCGGCAACCAGGTGGCCGGCCGGCCCTCGATGGGCGCCTGGGCTTCCTACGGCCTCGGCAGCATGAACGAGAACCTGCCGGCTTTCATCGTCCTGGTCTCCCAGGATGCTTCGAAGGATCAGCCGCTCTATTCACGACTCTGGGGATCCGGGTTCCTTCCGTCCGAACACCAAGGCGTACAGTTCAAGGCCGGCAAAGAGCCCGTGCTCTTCCTCACCAACCCCGAAGGCGTGTCGCCCCATGCTCGCCGAGGCATGCTGGACGCGCTCGGCAAACTCAACGCCGACCAACGCGCCGCCGAACTCGATCCAGAGGTCGATGCCCGACTCGCCCAAGCCGAGATGGCCTACCGCATGCAGACCAGCGTGCCCGAAGTCGCTGACCTTTCCAAGGAGTCCCCCGCTACGCTCGCGATGTATGGCGAGAGCGTGAAGTCGCCCGGCTCATTCGCCGCAAACTGCCTGCAGGCGCGTCGTCTTATCGAGAAAGGCGTCCGCTTCGTGCAACTTTTCCACCAAGGCTGGGACCAGCACGGCGGCCTGCCCGGCGGCATCAAGCGACAGTGCCAACAGACCGACCAAGCTTCGGCGGCCCTCATCAAGGACCTTAAGCAGCGCGGCCTGCTCGAGGACACCCTCGTCATCTGGGGCGGTGAATTCGGTCGCACGGCCTACTGCCAAGGCAAGATCACCAAGGACAATTACGGACGTGACCACCACCCGCGCTGCTTCAGCCTCTGGATGGCCGGCGGCGGCGTCAAAGGCGGCCAGGCCCATGGCCAGACGGATGAGTTCGGCTACAATATCGTGAAGGACCCCGTGCATGTGCATGACCTGCATGCGACGATGCTCCACCTGCTCGGCGTCGACCATGAACGCCAGACCTTCAAGTTCCAAGGGCGTTACTACCGCCTGACGGACGTCGCCGGACACGTGGTCAAAGCGGTGGTTGCCTAAGCGGGACGATTCCTTCGATAGTGGCCCCGATGTCCACGTCGGCGCCAGCTTCCGCCATCTCCTCCCGGTCTTTTCGTCTCTACCTGGCGTCGATCGTGCTCGGTACGCTCGCCATCCAGATCCAGAACGTCGCGGTCGCTTGGCAGGTCTTTCGGCTTACCAAGGATGATGGCGACAACGCCGCCCTCGCGCTCGGCGCTATCGGCTTGGCCGAGGTCATCCCGTTCGTCGGTGCGGTGCTCTTCGCCGGTCATGTCGCCGACACCAATAATCGCCGACGCATCGCCCTAGGTGCGCTCTCGGCGATGCTCGTGCTGGGTCTCTTCCTTTTCCTTCCCGAGTTCCTGACCGCCCGCTGGGCCAAGCTCTCGGTCATCTATGGGGTCATTATCCTCGGCGGATTGGCCCGTAGTTTCCTGACCACTTCCCGCCAAGCGCTCATCGCGGAGCTCCTGCCACGCGAGTTGATTCCGGGCGGGGTGCGCTGGCGGAATACCCTTTTCGAACTCGCCTGCGTGATCGGTCCTGGGTTGGCCGGCCTGATGGTCTGGCTGGGCGAGCGCAACGGGCTGGAGCACGCGGAGAACGTGGCCTATGCGGCGATGACGCTCTGCTTCCTGACATCCTTGGCGCTGACTTTCGCGCTGCGCACCACGCAGTCGCTCCAGACCCGCCAGCCCGAACCGATCTTCGTCAGCCTCCGCCAAGGCATCGATTTCATGCTGAGCCAGCGCGTGATGCTCGGCGCCTTCACGATGGATCTGTTCGCGGTGCTACTCGGCGGTGCCGTCGCGCTCCTGCCGATCTTCGCCGATATGCTGCAAGTCGGCGCCTTCGGTTTCGGCCTGCTCCGGGCGGCGGCTTCCATCGGCGCGGTGGTGATGTCCCTCTATCTGATTATCCGCCCCCCACTGGCGAATGCCGGACCAAGCCTTTATGGTTCCTTCGCCGTCTTCGGGCTGAGTACGATCGGCTTCGCGCTCTCGATCGCGCTCGCCGAAGCCCTCGGCCTGGGCCTGCCCGCGGCTTTCGTCTTCTCCGCCCTGTTCCTGTTCGTCGCCGGCGCGGCGGACGCGGTCAACGTGATCATCCGCCAGACGATCCTCCAGACGAGCGTCCCGCCCGAGATGATGGGCCGCGTCTCCGCGGTGACGGCGGTCTTCATCGGTTGCTCCAATGAGCTCGGCATGGCGGAGTCCGGCCTGGCCGCCCGTCTGATGGGCACGGTCAATTCGGTGATCTTCGGGGGCCTCGCGACCTTCGGCGTCATGGGGCTGACCCATTGGCGTTTCCCTGAACTCTGGCGCCTGAAGAAAGTCGGCCACGAGCCGGCGAACTGACCTCCTTGGGCTTGTGTCAGCCCACGGTCGGGCTTCATATCGGGTCACCCCTATGAAGCTCCTCCGCTTGCTCCCCTGCCTGCTGGCCATCAGCCTGTTCGGCGCCGATCCCAAGAAGCCCGACTACGACTCCCAATACGTCCTCGGCCCTGACTCACAGGAGAAGGCCGGCGTCCCCAAGGGCGTGGTCACCGAGTACGAGATGGCCGACTCAAAGGCCTTCCCTGGCTACGGTCGCAAGTGGGCCCTCTACGTCCCGGCGCAGTACGACCCCTCCAAGGAAGCCGCGCTCATGGTCTTTCAGGATGGACCTGGTTACGCCTCGCGTAACGGCCAGTGGCGCGTGCCGGTCGTTTTCGATAATCTGATCGCCCAAGGCAAGATGCCGGTGACGATCGCTCTCTTTATCGCCCCCGGCTTCACCCCAGATCCGCAGAACCCCAAGGGTAAGGACAAAAAAGGCAAAGCCCTCGGCAAGTCGAACCGCTCCTTCGAATACGACAACGTCACGGATCTCTACCCGAAGTTCCTCGTCGAAGAGATGATCCCGCTCGCCGAATCCAAGGGCGTGAAGTTCTCGAAGGACCCTGCCCGTCGTGCTATCGCGGGCTCCTCCTCCGGCGGTATCTGCGCCTTCAACGCCGCCTGGCAGCGCCCGGAAGCCTTCAGCAAGGTCTTCACGACCATCGGTAGCTTCACCAAGATCCGCGCCAACCTCAGCGGCGGCAAGGAGACCGGCGGTGACGTCTACCCGGAATGGGTGCGTACCAATCCCCGCAAGAACATCCGCGTCTACCAGCAGGAAGGAGCCAACGACCTCCTCAACGAGCATGGCAGCTGGCCCGAGGCCAACCGTAAGATGGCCGCCGCCCTCAAGGAAAAGGGTTACGATCACATCTACGTCGAAGGTCAAGGCACCCACAATGGCCGCCACGGCGCGATGCTCCTCCCGGAAGCACTCACCTGGCTCTGGCGCGACGTCCGCTAAACCGATGCGCCTCGCCTTCCTTTCACTGCTCAGCTTCGGCGCCCTCGCCGACGCCGCCCAGGAATCCTCCTTCCGCCCGCTCCTCGACCCTCAGTTGACGCAGTGGGAGAAGTGGCTCGGTCCGGTTCACCGGGCTTACGACCTTCCGGGCTATGTCCGTGGGGCCAAGCCGAAGGACGACCCGGTCCTCGGCCTGAACAACGACCCGCTCAAGGTCATTACGACCCGCCAGCAGGACGGCGAAACGGTCCTTCACATTACGGGTCAGGTCTTCGGCGCGCTCAGCTCGTTGGCTTCGTTCGATAACTTCCACCTGAAGACCGAACAGCGCTGGGGCGAGAAACGCTGGGAGCCTCGCCTGACGGCCGTGCGCGACAACGGTATCCTCATCTTCTGCGTCGGTGAACACGGCGCTGCCGGAAAATTCTGGATGCGCAGCCAGGAGCTGCAGGTCCAGGAAGGCGATATCGGCGACTGGTGGCCTTTATCCGGCGCAATGGCGGAGATCCCGATCCGCACCGAAGATCCGGTCAAGAAACGCGTCTATGACCCGAAGGGCACCCTGACGACCGTCAATGCCCGCGTGTGGCACGGCACGAATTACGACGAGAAGCCTTTCGGTGAGTGGAACACGATCGAATGTTTCGCCCTCAACGGCGACGCCGTCTTCCGCCTTAACGGTAAGACGGTCAACGTGCTCCTGAATTCCCGCTATCGTGAGAAGGGTTCGACGGTCGACGTCCCCCTGAAGTCCGGCAAGCTGCAGATCCAGTCCGAAGCGGCGGAGTGCGAATACCGCCGCATGGTCATCCGTCCGCTGGCCTCCTGGCCCGCCGACGTGGCCAAGGACCTTCCGCAGCGCTGAGCGCCCAGTCTTTCCGCCGATGCTCCGTGCTCATTCTTTGCGCAAGGACTTCGGCGGACTGACCGTGCTGCATCCGACGACGGTCGAATTCCGACCAGGCGAGGTGCATGCGTTGATGGGCGAGAACGGTGCGGGGAAGTCGACTTTGATGAAGGTACTGGCCGGTCTTTACCGCGCTGACGCAGGTCATATCGAGTGGCGAGGCACCCGCGTGGATTTCAGCTCACCCCACGACGCCATGGTCGCTGGCATCGCGATGATCCATCAGGAACTGATGCCGATTCCCGACCTGACGGTCGCCGAGAATATCACGCTGGGACGTGAACCTTGCGGTGCGTTGGGTCGGATCGATCGCCCTGCCCAGACTCGCCGCGCCGAAGCTTTGTTGGGGGAGTTGGAATCCGACATTTCCCCTGGCTTGCTGATGCGCCAACTGACCGTCGCGCAGACCCAGGTCGTCGAGATCGCCAAAGCCCTCGGACGAGAGGCCGACGTGGTGCTGATGGATGAACCGACGGCCGCGCTCTCCGAACAGGAGGTGGCCGCACTCTTCCGGGCCATCGCCCGCCTCAAGGCCCGTGGTGTCGCGGTCGTCTACACGACCCATAAGATGGACGAGGTCTTCCGGCTGGCCGACCGAATCTCGGTGCTCCGCGATGGCCGCCTGGTCGGCACGTCCGCCGCAAAAGAACTCACCCCTGCCAAACTGATCGCAATGATGGTCGGTCGTGAACTGGCCGACATCTTCCCTGTCCGTAACACACCGACGGATGAAGTCTTGCTCGAAGTCTCCGGCCTGACCCGTGAGCCCGCCTATCGAGATGTGAGTTTCTCGATCCATCGCGGCGAAGTCGTCGCCCTCGCCGGACTCATGGGCGCCGGTCGCACCGAAGTCGCCAGCGCTCTCTATGGCCTGCAACCCGCCGCTGAAGGTAAGATTCGCTTCAAGGGTCAGGCCCTCCGAATCACCTGCCCGGCCGAAGCTTTGGCCGCCGGCATCGGTATGGTGACCGAAGACCGTAAAGGCCAAGGCATCATCCCCGCTCTGGGCGTCGGCGAGAACATCACTCTTTCTTCGCTTCGTCGCTTCAGCCGCGGGCCGCTCATCGACCAATCCGCCGATCGGACCGCCGCTCGCGAACAGATCGAGGCTTTCGCCGTCAAAGCCACCAGCCTGGCCCAGCCGATCGCCCAGCTCAGCGGCGGCAACCAACAGAAGGCCCTGCTCGCCCGCAACCTGCTGGATGGGCCGGACCTCATCATCCTGGACGAACCGACCCGCGGGATCGACATCGGCGCCAAGGCGGAGATCTATGCGCTCATCCAGCGGCTGACTGGATCGGGCAAGGCCGTACTGCTCATCTCCTCGGAGCTCCCGGAAGTCCTCTCTCTCGCCCATCGCGTCGTCGTGTTACGCCGAGGCTCGGTCGCGGCCACGCTTGTTGCCGCCACTGCCGACCAAGAGACCGTGCTCCGTCACGCCATGCCTTTATAACGTCATGCCCACCCTCGATCGTAACCTGCTCCACCGCTTCGGACTCCTGTTCGTCATCCTCGTGGTCGGCTTTGCCTTGTCGCTCACGACCGACACGTTCCTGAGCGTCACCAACCTGACCAACGTCGCCCGCCAGGTCTCGATCAACGGCATCCTCGCCGTCGGCGTGACCTTCGTGTTGCTCACCGCCGGCGTCGACCTCTCGCTCGGCTCGGTCGTGGCCCTGAGTGGCGTGGCTTGCGCGATATTCGCCCACCCCGGAGAACATCCCGTCATCGTGCCGATCGCGGTTGGCTTAATCACCGGCGCGGCCTGCGGTCTGGTCAACGGCGTGCTGGTCACCCGTGGCGGCGTGGCCCCGTTCATCGTGACGCTCGGGATGATGACCATCGCGCGCGGGCTGGCGCTCATCCTCAGCGGCGGGCGGCCGGTCGCGAACATGTCCGAATCGTTGACGAGTCTCGCCGGCGATTTCTGGGGGGTCCCGATTCCGGTCCTCTGCTTCGGTGGCGTCGCCGCCGTGGCCTGGTTCTTTCTGCGCGACTTCCGTCTCGGCCGCCATCTCTACGCCGTCGGCGGCAACGAAAATGCCGCCCGCGCCGCCGGGATCTCGGTCGAACGCGTGAAGCTCTTCGCTTACGTCGTTTGCGGCTTGCTGACCGGCCTCGCGGGGGTCGTCCTCGCCGCCCGTATCACGACGGGTCAGCCCAACGCCGGTCAGGCCTATGAGCTCGACGCCATCGCCGCGGTGGTCATCGGCGGCACCAGCCTATCGGGCGGCGTCGGGACGATCACGGGTACCCTGCTCGGTGTCCTGCTCATTGGGGTCATCAACAACGGCTTGGATTTGCAGGGGGTTTCTTCGTATTACCAGGCCGTCATCAAAGGCGTCATCATCGTGGGTGCGGTTTGGCTCGACCGACGTCAGGCCCGTTCGTAAAAGTTGGGGATGCGCCTCACCCCACGCTCCGCCGCCGCGGCCGTCCTGGCCGTCTGCGCCCTTTCCCTTTCTTTCCTCTCCGGCTGCAAGAAGGCCGAACCCCGTAAGGAAGGCGAGATCCTCATCGGGTTCTCCTCCCGCGACCTTTCGGCGGAATACACCGCCAAGCTTTCCGAGGCCATCGTGGCCTATGCGCAGACGAAACCCGGTGTAAAGGTCGTGATGGTGGACGCGCAGTCCGACGTCCAGAAGCAGTTCAGCCAAGTCGAGAACTTCGTCGCCCAGAAAGTCGACGCGATCATCCTGAACCCCTGCGAACTGGAAGCCAGCACCCCGGCCGTGGATTACGTCAAGAAGGCCGGCATCCCTCTCGTGCTCGTCAACCAGACGACGAAGTCCGTCGGCGACAGCTACATCGGCTCCAATGATTTTGAAGCCGGCCGGATCGCCATGGAAGCGATCGCCAAGAAACTAAACGGTCAAGGCGGCGTCTTGATGCTGCACGGGATCATGGGCACCTCCGCCCAGCTCCAGCGCGAAGCCGGCGCCCGCGAGGTCTTCGCCAAGTATCCTGGCCTTAAGCTCGTCGATCACCAGACGGCCTCCTGGGATCGCGCCAAGGCGATGGCCCTCACGGAGAACTGGATCCAGGCGCACAAGGGTAAGTTCTCGGCGGTCTTCGCCCATAATGATGAGATGGCCATGGGCGCCCTGCTCGCCCTCGAACGCGCCGGCCTCAAGAAGGACGTTTACGTCATCGGCATCGACGCCATCGCCCAGGCGCTCTCGGCCGTAAAGGAAGGTCGTCTCGACGCCACGGTCTTCCAGGATGCGGTCGGTCAGGGCAAGGGCTCGGTCGACGCCGCCATCCAGCTCGCTAAGAAGCAGCCCTGCCCGAAGGAGACCATGATCCCCTTCCAACTCATCACCCGTGATAACGTCACCCAATTCCTCAAATAACATGAAAACCCTGCTCTCCCTCCTCACCTTTCTCGCCGGCTTCGCCCTCGTCGGCTGCCAGACACAGGAAACCTCCGCCCCTGCTAAGGCTGCGGATACTCGCATCTTCGAGATGCGCGTCTACTACGCCGCCGAAGGCAAGCTCGACGCCCTGCACGCCCGCTTCCGTGATCACACCACGGCGCTGTTCACCAAGCACGGCATGACCAACCTCGGCTACTTCGTGCCGACCGGCGAGAACCCCGAGCGCAAGATGGTCTACTTCCTCGCCTACCCCGATAAGGCCGCCCGCGACGCCTCTTGGAAGGGCTTCATGAACGACCCAGCGTGGAAGAAGGCCTTCGAAGAGTCCCATAAAAACGGCGTGCTGGTCGCTCGCATCGAAAACGCTTTCCTCAGCGCCACCGACTACTCCGCACTCGCCGAAGCCAAGAACTACGGCGTCGGCGTCTTCGAACTCCGCACCTACACGACCGAAGCTGGCCGTCTGGCTAACCTGAACGCCCGCTTCCGCGACCACACCCTCAAGCTCTTCGAAAAGCATGGCATGACCAACGTGACCTACTGGAACCTCGCCGCCGACCAGAAGGGCGCCAAGAGCAAGCTCGTCCAGGACAACACCCTGATCTACCTGCTGACCCACAAGTCCGAAGAAGCCGCCAAGGCCAGCTTCGGGGCCTTCCGCTCCGACCCGGCTTGGGTTGCTGCTCGGAAAGCCTCCGAGGAAAAGGCCGGCGGATCGCTGACGATCAAGGACGGCGTGAAGTCCGAGTTCCTCAGGCCGACCGACTACTCGTTCGTCAAGTAAGGTCGGCCTTAAGCCGTCCGCGAAGCCCCTCACTCGAGGGGCTTTTTTGTGCCTGCATGAGGTAGGGACATAACCACGTGATGTCCTAGGTTTAAGACGTAGTATTCGGTTCGACCTCTACCAGCAAACGCTCAACCTTATCGCATGGAAACCCCCGCGTCCTCCCGTCGTCGCTTCCTATCGTCCTCCCTGCTCGGCCTCGGCGCCTTGGGCGCCCTGACCAAACTCGATGCCGCTTCGACCTCGGCGACCTTCACCGAGCCCGCTCGCGAATTATCCGTCGACGACTGGGCGGATGTCATCGTCTGCGGCGCCGGCCCGGCCGGCGTCACGGCGGCGATCTCCGCCGCCCGGGCCGGTGCGAAGGTGCGATTGCTTGAAACGCACGGATCCCTCGGGGGCGTCTGGACCTCCTCCTTGCTCGGCTACCTGCTGGATTTCGACAAGCCAGGCTTCAATCAGGAATTGGTCCGTCGTCTGCGCGAGCGTGACGCGATCAACGGCCGCGGGGCGAATGACCTCTCTTATCACCCGGAGGAGATGAAGCTGTTGCTCGAAGAACTCTGCCTCGCCGCTGGCGTGAAAGTCCACCTGCACACGCGGGTCGCTTCCGTGATCAAGGATGGACGTAAAGTCGTCGGCGTCATCACGGAATCCAAGTCCGGACGTCAGGCCTGGCGGGGCCGGACGCTCATCGATACGACTGGCGACGGCGATGTCGGTGCGCTTGCCGGCAATAGCTTTGAACTCGGAGTCGATAATTCCTGCCCCTGCCAGCCGATGAGCATGTGCGCGCTGCTGACCTGTGATGATGTCGCCGCGCTCAACGCCTACGTGCGCTTCGGTGATGGTTACGAAAACAACGACCGGTACGGTCACAAGAAGCGGTTGCTGGCCGAGCTTCGCCGGGCCGGCTCTGACCCCAGTTACCAAGCGCCCACGTTCTTCCCGGTTCGCGGGAACCTCATCCTGGCGATGCTCAATCACGAGTATGGCGTGAATGCGACCGACGCCGAAGCCGTGACCGCGGCGACGTTACGAGCCAGGGCCGAAGTGAATTCCCTCGTGCGCGGACTCCGTTCCCTCGGCGGACCCTGGAAAGGCATGCAAGTCGTCGCGACCGCGGAGCAGATTGGCGTGCGGGACGGCCGCCGCCTGGCGGGCCGCTACACCGTGGTCAAGAACGACGTCGCCAACGGAGCCAGACACGACGACGCCGTCGTGCGCGCCACCTTCTCCGTCGATGTCCACGCGCTGACCAAGGAGAAGTCGGCCTATTCGAACATGGGCGTGAAGGTGAAGCCTTACGACATCCCCCTTCGCGCCCTGATCGCCCGCGACGTGGATGGACTGATGATGGCCGGTCGTTGCATCAGCGGAGACTTCATCGCCCACGCCTCCTATCGCGTGACTGGCAACGCCGTCGCCATGGGCGAAGCCGCCGGCGTCACCAGCGCTCTCGCCGCATCGTCCAAGCGCGCCCCGCACGAGGTCAGCTGGTCCGAAGCCGCCGCCCTGCTCCCCAAGGTCCGCCAAGGGTAACTTATCGTTCGCCGAATGGTGAACGCAGGTAGGGGCGGGGCTACGCCACGCCCTGGCATATCCTACCCCTACCCCGACCCCTGCCCCTCGAGGGCTTCGCCCTCGTTAAGCCTTCCCCGGCACCGACGGCACCTCGGTCGGCAACTTGACGGTCCCCTTTTCGAAATCGAGCGGGCCGACGGAGGCCTTGAGGTTGTAGTAAGGCGACTTCTCGTGCTTGAGGAGGTCGTCGAACTTCACCATCTCGCCGGTGTAGGCGGAGATGCGACCCATGATTACGGCGAGATTGGTCTCGGCGATCTGGCGAGCGTCGTTGAGCGGCTTACCGTTGAAGGCGCCGCGGATGAGGTCGACATGCTCCTGGACCATGGAGTCGTCGGTATCGAGTTTGATGGCTGGGATATCGACCTGCTTCTGGCCGAACATCTTTCCGGAGCCGAAGCAGGAGCCGGACGCGCCGGTGAAGAACTCGCCTACGCGGCCGGTGGTGCCGGTGATCTGACGGCACTGGCTGTGGATACGCACGCCGTCGCCGAAGTCGTAGTCGACGCTGAAGAAGTCGAACATGTTACCGGTCTCACGACGGGCACGTCCGCCGAAGCCGAGGGCGCTGACGGGCGTACGGCCGAGGAACCAGATGGCGACGTCAACGTTATGGATGTGCTGTTCGACGATATGATCGCCGGAAAGTTCGGTGAAGTTGAGCCAATTACGGTTCATGTAATCGGCATCGGTGTCATCCTTGGCCCGACGACGGATCCACGGCACGGTTCCGTTCCACTGGACCACGCCACCGCGGATGGCGCCGATGGCGCCGGCGTCGATGAGGGCCTTGTTCTTCATGTACGAAGCGTCATGACGACGCTGGGTGCCCGCCACGACGGCGAGTCCCTTCTTCTTGGCTTCCTCGCCGGTAGCGATGATGGCGCGGGCACCGACCGGATCGACAGCGACGGGCTTCTCGACGAAGCAGTGCTTACCGGCGGCGACGGCGGCGGCGAAGTGGACCGGGCGGAAGGCCGGCGGCGTGGCCATGAGCACGAAGGCGCAATCCGTGGCCATGACTTTCTGGTAGGCGTCATATCCGACGAAGACCTTCGTGGCCGGCAGCTTGTAGGTTTCGTTCAGGCGCTTTGCGCGGTCCTCGAAGGCGTCCGCCAGGGCGACGACTTCGGCCTCGGCGCCGAGGATCTTGCAGGCGGCGATGAACTGACCGAGGGCGCCGGTGCCGCGGCCGCCGCAACCGATCAAGGCGACCTTGATCTTGGACGGCACCGACTGTCCGCGTAGGACGGACGGAGCGGCCGCCAAGGCGAGGCCACCAAGGGCCATGGAAGAGACGAAATCGCGACGAGGGATGGGGTGTTCCATGGTTTGAGATTGTGGGGTCGGCCGAGGGGTCTCAAAGGTTTTCTCACCCTTCCTGATGTTCGCCAAGCAGCCGAGAAACATACTCCTATGGGCCGCCATCCTGATTCTGGTTTCCTTGGTGGTCGGCGCCGCCGGTGCTGGCTTCCTCCACGCCCTCGAGGTCGTCACCAGACTCTACCAGTCGATTCCTTGGCTGATTGTCTCCTTGCCACTCATCGGACTGCTCACGGTCTGGCTCTACAAGGGCCCCCTAAAGGCCTCTGCTGGGGGCGTTAAGACCCTGATCGCCCAGATTAAGGCTCCGACCAGCCCTCTGCCTGCCTCCATGGGCCCCTCCATCATCGGAACGACCCTGCTCTCACACCTCGGCGGCGCCTCGGTCGGCCGCGAAGGCACGGCCCTCCAGATGGGCGGAGCCATCGCCGACCAAGGATCGCGCTGGATCGTCCTGAACGAATCAGAGCGCCGGACGCTCATCCTCTGCGGCGTTTCCGCCGGTTTCGCCGCCGTCTTCGGCACCCCGATCGCCGCGGCGATCTTCGCGCTGGAGTTTGTGCGTCAACGCAGCTGGGCGATCATCCCCTGCCTCGCCACCGCCTTCCTCGCGGATCTCGCGGGTCGTAAGCTCTTCTTCGCCCGCCACGCCGACTACCGCCTGCCCCTCCCGGCTGAATACGACATGAGCGGATTCGGTTCGGCCGTGCTGCTCGGCCTCGCCTGCGGGGGCGTCGCGTGGTTCTACGTCTTCTTGAGCCGACGCGAGGCCGCCAAGCCCAACCCTGAGCCTTACGCCCGGATCTTCTTCACCGGCACCTTATTCTCGGCCGCCATCTACTTCCATCATTCGGCGGACCTTACCGGGCTGGGTCTGCCGGTCATCGAATCCGCCTTGGTCGAACCCGCCGCGCCGCTGACCTTTATCTTCAAATTCCTGTTCACGATCATGTGCGTCACCGCCGGCTTCCGTGGCGGCGAGGTCACCCCGCTCTTCTTCGTGGGCGCCACCCTCGGCAGCGCTGCCGCGGTCCTATTGAGCCTTCCGCTGAGCATCTGCGCCGCGCTTGGCTTCGTTGCCGTCTTCGCCGGGGCCGGCGCCGTGCCACTCGCCTGCGCGGTCATGGCGTGCGAACTCTTCGGTTGGTCGATCGGCGGCTACGCCCTGGTCGCGTGTGCGATCAGCTGGCTGGTGGCCGGACGCA
>JBIKIO010000101.1:0-5404 GCA_044361555.1 Opitutales bacterium | reverse complement strand
GGGATGATGCGGTCGGTGTCGATGTCATCGCCGGGGACGGCGAGGGCGAGGGCTTTGACCTGGGTGATTTTGGCGAGGGACATGGCGGATTGAAAAGGGTTAGGCGGCGACCGGCCGGCGGATGACGCTGACAGGCATCGCGAGCGAGGCAGCCAGGGAGGCGAGACGTTCTTCGGCGACGGCGGCGGCGACGGTCTCGTCGGCCAGCAGGATCGCGTGGCCGTCCACGACCCAAGGGAGGGTCACGGTGCACACGGGCTTACCGTCGTAATGGGCGTCCACGCTGACGTCGCGCTGGCAGGCGAGTCCTTCGGCCGAGCAGGCCGCGGCGACGTCATCGCCTTGGGCGATACGTTCGAGCACGCGGGCGACTGGCGCGGAGGCGGACATCAGACCTTGAAGACTTCGCGGGCGTCGGTGACCTGACCGGTGATGGCGGCGGCGGCGACCATGAGCGGGCTCATGAGCACGGTGCGGCCGGTCTGCGAGCCTTGGCGGCCCTTGAAGTTGCGATTCGAGGAGCTGGCGCAGAGCTGGTCGCCGACGAGCTTGTCGGGATTCATCGCGAGGCACATGGAACAACCCGCGCCACGCCATTCGAAGCCGGCTTCGATGTAGATCTTGTCGAGGCCTTCATGGACGGCCTGGATAGCGGTGAGCTGCGAGCCGGGGACGACGATCGCCTTGACGTTCGGGCTGACCTTGCGGCCCTTGAGATATTTGGCGACCTCGCGGAGGTCGGAGATGCGGCCGTTGGTGCAGGAGCCGAGGAAGCAGACGTCGACCTTGGTTCCCTTGATCGGGGTGTTCGGCGCCAGCTTCATGTGAGCGTAGGCGTCTTCGGCGGTCTGGCGGTCAGCGGCATTGAGGCTCTCGAGCGCCGGCATCTTCTCGTCGATGAAGATAGCCTGACCCGGGGTGATGCCCCAGGTGACGGTCGGGCGGATGTCCTCGGCCTTGAAGACCTTGACGTCGTCGTACTGGCAGCCGGCGTCGGAAGCAAAGGAAGCCCAGCGAGCCACGGCGGCGTCCCAATCGGCGGCCTTCGGGGCGTAGGGCTTACCCTTGATGTAGTCGAAAGTCTTCTGGTCCGGATTGACGTAACCGCAGCGGGCGCCGCCTTCGATGGACATGTTACAGACGGTCATGCGTTCCTCGAGGGAGAAGCCATCGAAGGTCGTGCCGGCGTATTCGTAAGCGTAGCCGATACCGCCATTGACGCCGAGGACGCGGATGATGTGCAGGATGACGTCCTTGGCGTAGACGCCGGGGGCAAGCTTTCCGTTGACCTCGATGCGGCGGACCTTGAGGGGGCTGAGGGCGAGGGTCTGGGTCGCGAGGACGTCGCGGACCTGCGTGGTGCCGATGCCGAAGGCGATCGCGCCGAACGCGCCGTGGGTGGCGGTATGGGAATCGCCGCAGGCGATCGTGGTGCCGGGCTGGGTGATGCCCTGCTCCGGTCCGACCATGTGCACGATGCCCTGGGTGCCGGTCGTGGTGTCGAAGAAGCGGATGCCGTAGTCCTTGGTGTTCTTACGGAGGGCCTCAATCATCTCCTGGGCGATCGGGTCGGAGTAAGGCTCCTTGAGCTCATTGGTCGGGACGATGTGGTCGACCGTGGCGAAGGTGCGCTGGGGATACTTCACCTTGAGGCCCAGGTCCCGGAGCATGCCGAAGGCCTGGGGGCTCGTCACCTCATGGATGAGGTGCGTGCCGATGAACAATTGGGTCTGCCCATTAGGCAGCTTGCGCACCGTATGCGCTTCCCAAACTTTCTGGAACAGGGTCTTGGCCATCTGAGTAAAAGGTGAAGGGTGAACGTAGGAGGGGACGGAGGCTGGTCAATCCCGCAGGCGAGGCCCGCACGGGCATATTTATCGATAAATCCGCCGTGCCGCCGGGGCCGGCGCCGCCGTGTCTTGACCCCTGCGCCCCTCCCCTTCCATCCTCCGGCATGGCCCGCACCCTCACCCTCAGCTTCTCCTGCCCTGACACCAGCGGCATCGTAGCCGAGGTGTCGGCGTTCGTGGCCGGACACAAGGGCTGGATCACCGAGGCCAGCCAGCACACCGAGACCGAGCTCGGCCGCTTCTTCATGCGCGTCGAGATCCGGGCCGAGTCGCTCGACTTCCCCGCAGAGGAATTCGCCCAACGATTCACCCCGGTGGCCAGCAAGTTCGCCATGGACTGGAAAGTCTCCGACTCCGCCCAGCCGCGTCGCGTCGTCCTCCTGTGCTCCAAGCAGGAACACTGCCTCTACGACCTCCTCGCTCGGCATGTCGCCCAGGATTTCCCCTTCGTCGTGCCCTGCGTGATCTCCAATCACGAAGACCATCGCAAGATCGTCGAAGCCCACGGCATCCCCTTCCACTTCGTCCCAGTGACGCCGGAGACCAAGCATGCGGCCTACCGCAAGATGGAGCAGTTCTTCCGCGATGCGCAGGCGGACCTGATCGTCCTCGCCCGCTACATGCAGGTCCTCGACGAACCGATGTGCCGCGACTTCGCCGGCAAGATCATCAACATCCACCACTCGTTCCTGCCTTCGTTCGCCGGCGCCAAGCCTTACCATCAGGCCCACCGCCGCGGCGTGAAGCTCATCGGCGCGACCTGCCACTTCGTGACGCCGGAACTCGACGAAGGTCCCATCGTGGAGCAAGACGTGATCCGTATCGACCACTCCGACACGCCCGAAGACATGGCCCACCTGGGCAAGGACATCGAGAAGGTCGTGCTCGCCCGCGGCCTCCGCGCAGTCGTCGAAGATCGCGTCCTGCTGGCCGGTAATAAGACCGTTATCTTCCGTTAAAAACCAGCCCTTCGGCAGGGTTTGGCGTTGGCGGGCCGACGGCTGAAAGCCAAGGTGAGTCCACCCCTCCCCATGCGTCTGCTTTGCTTCTGCCTGCTCGCGACTTCCGTCGCGTTCGCCGTTTCTCCGGAAGAGATCACGCCCACCAAGAAGGCCCCCTTCGTCCAGCCTGCCGAAGCGGCCCGCGCCGAACTGCATAAGGCCATCAAGGACTACATGGCCAAGGAGCCGGGCACCTTCGAAGCCCACGCCGGCGCCCGCGACTTCCCCGGCGTCGTCGAAAGCAAGGAACGCGTCGCCCGGCCGGTCGCCTACGACTCGAACCTCGTCCACCGCTGGGACACCACCAACGGCGGCGCCCCCAATCTCTACACGAGCCCCGACGTCTGGCAGGAGACCGGCCTCTACGCCGCGCCCGGCGAAGTCGTCGTGGTGAAGGTCGCCTCAATCCCGGAACACCGCACGGTAAAGATCATCGTCGGCTGCCATCGCGACAGCCTGCTGAAACTCGAAAAGTGGAACCGCTTCCCAGTCATCGCCCGGACCTTCGAACTCAAGGTCGGCGAGAACAAGATCGCCAACGCCTTCGGCGGACAGCTCTTCATCCAGAGCTCCAACAAGGACTGGCGTAAGCCGATGAAAGCCTCGCCGGCCACGCCGCTGCAGTTCAGCAACGCCGTCGCCATGCCGACCTACGTGCTCGGCAAGGACACCCCCGAATCCTGGGCGAAAGCCAAGCAGCAGCCAGCGCCTTGGGTCACCCTCTCCGGCAAGCAGGTCATCCTGCACGTCCAGGCCTCCGCGGTGAAGGAACTCGCCGATCCGAAGGCCCTGCTGGAATGGTGGGACAAGGCGATGGGCCTAGAGGACGACCTGATCGCCCTCCGCCGCCTAGCGCCAGAACGGGTGGTCCCGGACCGGCAGATCTCCGCCGGCTTCATGCACTCGGGCTACCCGTTCATGTGCTGGATCGATCCGTCACAGAAAGACAGCGTCGACCTCCCCAAACTCATGAAGGAAGGCAACTGGGGCTTCTTCCACGAACTCGGCCATAATCATCAATGCTCCGCCTGGACGTTCACCGGCCAGACTGAAGTCACCTGTAATCTCTTCTCCCTCTACGTGATGGAAAAACTCGTCGGCAAGCCCCAAGGTCGCGGGCATCCGTCGATGGAGAAACTCGACGAGCTCCTCGTGAAGCGTTTCGCCACCGAACCGAACAAAGGTCCGTTCGAGCAGCTCGCGACCTTCGTCGTCCTGATCCGCGCCCATGGATGGGAACCCCTCCGCCAGACGCTGCGCTCCTACGCGAGCGACGCCGCCCCCAAGGGCTCCACGAAAGAGCAGTTGCAGAGCCTCTTCGCCGAACGCTACGGGAAGGCCGCCAAGGCCGACGTGAGCGAGTATTTCGAGAAGATGGGCTACTCGGTCGAAGCGACGACCAAGTCCGCCCTGAAGGGCTTCCCAGCCTTCAAGCCGATCCTCCCCACGCCGGCTAAGTAACGCCGCGGCAACGGTTCACAGGGCGACGCCTTCTGCCTCGCCCTGAGGGCTTATTTAAACTTAATAAGCCACCGCCGGCCCTTCCCGGCGCCTCCCGACCATGTCCCTGATTTCCCGCCTTTCCGCCCGCCTCCAGAACCACCCCAAGCGCATCGTCTTCCCCGAAGGCTCCGACGCCCGCGTGATCCAGGCCGCCCGTCAGTTCGTCGTGAAGAAGCTCGGGGTACCGATCCTCGTCGGCGACCGTCAGCGCATCAAGGTCAACGCCGCCCGCCTGAACATCAGCCTCGAAGGCATCCGCGTGATCGAACCCGAGCGCAGCGACGAGCTCAAAGGCTTCGCCGAGAAGCTCGAGTCCATCCAGCGCTACGGCAATACGAACCTCCAGGGCGACCCCGCCGAGCTCGCCCTCAACCCGAACTACTTCGCCTGCCTGATGGTCGCCACCGGCGGCGCGGACGCGCTCATCTCCGGCGCCACCACCCACGCCTCCTCCGGTCTCCGCGCCATCCTGCAGGTGATGCCCCGTCAGGCCGGCGTCGAGACGGTCTCCTCGATGCAGATCCTCGAGTCCGAAGAAGGTAAGTTCGGCATCGATGGCGTCCTCTTCCTCGCCGACTGCGGCGTCATCCCCGATCCGACCGCCGAACAGCTCGCCGACATCGCGGTGACCACCGCTGGCCTCGCCGGGCATCTCACGAACACGACGCCTAAGGTCGCGATGCTCGCCTATTCGACGCACTCCTCCAACCCCCGCCTCGCCTCGGTGAAGAAGGTCCAGGTCGCCACCGACCTCGCCCGCCGCAAGGCCCGCGAACTTGGTATCACGTGCGACATCGACGGCGAGATGCAGGCCGACGCCGCCATCAACCCGTTTGCGGCGCAGTCCAAGGAAGTCGCCGGGGCCGTGGCCGGCCGTGCCGGCGTGCTGATCTTCCCTGACCTTAACTCTGGCAACATCGCCTCGAAGATGGCCCAGCACATCGCCGACATCCCGGCCTACGGCCAGATCCTCACCGGCCTCGACCGTCCCGCCGCCGAGATCTCCCGCGGCGCCAGCGCCCACGATATCTTCGGCACCGCGGTGATCGT
>JBIKIO010000100.1:0-5413 GCA_044361555.1 Opitutales bacterium | reverse complement strand
TCCTCCAGGACTTCGTCGCCGCCTGGACCAAGGTCATGGAGCTCGACCGCTTCGACCTCGCCAAGAAGTAAGCCGCCAGCCATCCCGGCCCTCAGGCCCGCCAGATCCGTCTGGCGGGCCTTTTTGTTGGCCAGCAATCGGACTGTGTATTTTACCAGCGTAGTAGTCTCCTTAACGGGAGCGGGCTGGGACTTTATGGACTTTGGGATGTCCTAGGCGAATGAAACCCCGCCTAAGCCTCTGCCTAGCCCTGCTGCTCGCTCCACTGACGGCACTCCAAGCTGCCGAGACCAGTCCTGCGTCCGGTCAGCCGCCGAGAGGCAGCGACCCGGTAGATTGGGTGGATCCGTTCATCGGCACGCAATCGGCACGCTGGTTTTTCTTCACTCCGGCAGCCGCGCCGTTTGGCCTCGTCAAGCTCGCGCCGGACACGACGGGCTTCGGGGGTTATGCAGGCGGCGGACACACGTCGGGTTATCGCTTCTCGGATACTTCAATCCTGGGCTTCAGCCATCTCCATGACTTCCAGTTGGGCGGCATTCTGCTCATGCCGACCACCGGGCCGCTGGTGACGGTGCCAGGCGCCGATGGACAGGATAAGACCGGATGGCGTTCCCGCTTCTCAAAGTCCAGCGAACGCGCCGAGCCAGGATACTACCGGGTCCACCTCGACAAGCATGACGTCTCCGTCGAGCTCACGGCGAGCACGCGCGTCGGATACCATCGCTACACTTTCCCGAAGACCGACGCCGCTAGGGTGCTGATGGATGTCGGGCATCTGCTTGGGGAGGGGGGCGTTTTCCAGCCGCATGACCGGTTCAGCGGCGGCTTACGCGCCGCCATGGTCGAGCGCGTGGACGACCGCACCGTGCGGGCAAGCTGCACCATCGCTCCCTCATACGCCGAGGCTCCTTTAAATATCTACGCAGAGATTCGCTTCAACCGCCCGTTCAAGACTCACGGCGCGTACCGGGACGCCAAGACGTATCCGGGACGCGACGTGATCACCGGGTTCGGCGCCGGATTCTACGTGGAGTTCGATGCGCGCGAGGAGGCGGTGGTCGAAGCGCGCGTGGGCATCTCACATGTGAGCCTTGAAGGAGCCGCCAAGAACCTGGTGAGCGAGACCGAGGGCAAAACCTTCGATCAAATCCGCGCCGCCACGCGCGCGGAATGGAACCGCCTGCTCGGACGCGTGAGGATCGAGGATGAACGTCCGGAGTCCGCACCGGCTAAGATCAAGTTCTACACCTCCTTGTGGCATGTCCTGCTGGGACGCGGCGTGAACAGCGACGTGGACGGCGCTTACTCCGACGGCACGGGACGCATCGGGCAGATACCCCTGGTGAACGGCCATCCTGAATATGCCCGATACAACTCCGACGCTTTGTGGGGTAGTTTTTGGAACCTGAATCAAGTATGGTCCTTGCTTTACCCCGAGCAGATGACCGCGTTCGCGAAACATCTGCTAGCCACATACAGGGAGAGCGGGTGGCTTCAGGATGGCTTCGTCGTGAACCGGCGCGCCCCTGGGATGTTATCCAATCAGGCGACGGTGTTCCTGGTGGCCGCTTACGCCAGAAACCCCGCGGCGTTCGACCGTGAAGAACTCTGGAATGCGGTATGGAAGAACCAGACACAGTGGCGAGAGCGCCCCCGCTACACCGGACAGGAATCGTTGGCCGGTTATTCGCTCCTCGGATACGCGCCTTGTGACGACGGAGGATACGGTCCTTCGGGTTACACGCTGGAGTATGCTTTCGAGGACTGGTGCGCCGCGAAACTGGCCATCCAGCTTGGCAAGAAGCCGGAGGCCGACTTTCTCACCCGACGTTCCGATGCCTGGCGCAAGCTTTGGGATAAAGATACGCGCTGTTTCCGCCCCCGGCGTTTTGATGGCAGCTTTCACACTCCGTTTGATCCCAACGGAGGCTACTCCTTCATCGAGGGGACGGCGCTCCAATACCGCTGGTTCGTACCGCACGACATCCCGGCCCTGGTGCGGCAGTTCAACCCCGAGATGTTCTTGAGCGAGTTGACCCAGACGATGGCACAGGCCGAGAAGTCAGGCTTTGGCCCCGCCGAGATCAAGAACACGGCTGGGCTTTCGCTGCCCTATAACCATGGCAACCAGCCCGGCCTGCATACTGCGTGGCTGTTTCATTTCGCCGGGCGGCCCGACTTAAGCCGACAGTACGTGCGCTCCATCTGCGATCGCTTCTACGGCACCACTCCAACGCACGGCTACGGGCTTGGTCAGGATGAGGATCTAGGTCAGTTGGGCGCTTGGTATGTTCTGGCTTCCATGGGATTGTTTGATGTCGAGGGCATGGTGAGGAGGGACGCCCCAGTGGCGGTCATCCCTCCGGCCTTTACGCGCTTGGTGCTTACGATCCCCCGCGCACCCTTTTCCGGCTCGAAAGTAGGAGACTTCAGCAAGGTCGAGTTGCGGCAGGAGGCGGCCCCCGGCCAAGCCCAGGCAGAGGGGTTCATACCTTTGCATGTGCTCTGGGAAAAATAAGCCATGACGACCTGGGACTCCACGCTCAAAACGTTGACAGCAAGACCATGCCGAGCTTCGCCTCACTGACCGCGGTTGTCGCGACAATCCTATTGATCCCACTGTCTCGCTCATGCGCGGATGAGACAGGAGTGAATCGGGCGCTCGGCCACGCCGAGAACAAGCGTACGCCCAACGGGGCGACGTCACAACCTGGGGGCGGGGCTAACACCGAGGCCATCGCACAACCGGCGAAAGCCTCGACATCAACCCCTGTCCTGCTCGAGGACATGCTCGGCGGCGTAGCGTTGCGCATCGACATAAGCAAAGGAATCCGCCTGCAGGGCATCGGCAGCGAAGTGGTGTCGGAGAGCGGTCGCATGTTTGCCGTGCTTGTTGGCAACAGGAGAATCCATTCAGACGAAGTGGATGTCCGGCGGAAAGAGGTCGTGGCAACCCGGGATGGGTGGACCCTGCCCTTTGACTTGCCGGACGGCCTGGGAACGGGCGTCCTGCTACTCTCTCCGGGAGGCGAACCAGGCGTCTTCAAAACCAGCCTGGAGCTGACGAACCAGGGATCTCCATCCGCATGGCGTGTGCTCTTCCCGCGCGTCGAGGGCGTGACGCTCGACGGAAAAACGACGGAAGACGCGGAGTTCTTCTTCCCCTTCCAGGAAGGTTGGCTCGGCCAAGGCAAATGTCATCTCAGCATAGCCTACGGACACCGTGCCTGGCTACCGGTGCTGGCAGCTTGGAATCCGAAGGGCACGGGCATCTCAGTCCAGATGCGCGACCAGGAATTCGATGTCCATTCGCTCCTCTTGCGCAACTCCACGGCCGCCGGAACGGGCGCCGCTTCAGACACCGCCAATCATTCCACCAAAAGCCTCTACGGGGAGTCCTACCATCCCGACAAGCTAGGCGGCGCGACGGCCTTTCCAATGAAGGAGGCTGGTCTCACGCTCGGCTTCGCTACTCGCGAGTTCACGCTCGGTCTAAGGCAAACATGGAAGTCGAAGACCTTCGCCATCCAAACTTACGACGGCAAAGGCATCTTCAAGACGCCGTTGGCTTCCTACGGAAAATGGGCGCGTGCCACCTGGTGGAAGCACCGCCCCATCGAGCGTGGCATCCGCGACCAGTTCATGGCCATACCCGTGCATGAGCGCGGCGGCGGGCGGGCCGTCCAGAAAGGCTTCTGGGACGGCAGACAGTGGATCCTCGCCGATCAGGTCGAGGCCTTCAAACGGGATGCCGGCGGACATATCTTCCCAGAACTATGCTACTGGTGGAACCGGGGCGACAACATCAGGACGGGACAGTTCAACGGCAGGCTTTACCAACACACCCACGGCGACTACGCATTTGAGCCAAGGTTCGGCGGCGCGACGGCGCTTCGCGCACAGGTCGAACGCGTTCATCAGGCGGGCGGACGCGTCTGCCTCTACGTACAAGGTCGCATCGCTTGGAAAAAATCCCTCGTCGGGAGCGAGCACGCGGAAGACTGGGCATGGATGGACAAGCCCGGCCACCGCAACCTCGACTGGAGCGGCGCAGGCCAGGGCGAATGGATGACCGATAACTGGAACTTCTGCCCGCAGGCGAAGGGCTGGCAGGAGCACCTGCGCGGCGTCACCCAACGGATCCTCACCGAGTCCGACGCGGACGCCGTCAGACTCGACTCGATGGCGGAGATCCTCGTCTGCCACAACCCTCTCCACGAGCACGCGAAGAACCCGCTCGTCGGACTGTTGGAATACCTGGCCACCATCCGCAAGGGCGTTGAGGCCGCCGGACCGGACAAGACCTTGTGGGGCGAGTTTTGCGGCTCTGACGCCGCCGCCATGTATCTTGACGGCACACTTGCGCAGGGAAGCGACCCCAAGGTCGTCATGAGCGGCAAGATGGGCGCGTATGGCGTCTCGCCATTCCGCTTTGTCTATCCAGAGATAAAGTGCATCGAGTGGGGCCATGTGCCGATGGCGTTCGATTACCTCAGCAAGCGATTTCTCTTCAACGGCATCGGGCTGACGGTCGGCGACGTCTCGCCGCAACAGCTTCGGGTGCTCACCCGCCATGCGGAGGTGATGCGTTCCGTAGGCGACGTCCTCGGGAGCATGGACTGCGAACCTATCGTGCCCACGCTGGTTCAAGGCATGCTGGCCAACCGCTTCAGCCTCGGAGACAAGGAAATCTACACCCTGTGGAACCGCGCCACGGCCGACTCCAAGAATGCGGTGATCAGCATTCCCGGAAAGCCTGGCCGGCGCTTCGTGGAGTTGCTCACAGGCCATGTGTGTCACACCGTACGGAAAGAATCCGGCGACGAAGTCGCGCTCGCCCTCCCCCCCGGCGAGGTAGCCGTCCTGGCCGCCTTCCCTAGAGTCATCGAATCAAAAGGCGGAGGCCTTTACACATGTCCGACGTCCCTCACGCTTGAGGCTATTGATCAATCAACTGGCAAAACTGTCGCCAGAGGCGAGGGAAAGCTGGAGATCAGCGAAGCAGCGCTCGGCGGGAGCAGCCTTACCGTCCGCGCGCTCAAGGACGGGTATCTGGTGCAGGATCTAGTGGAGGTGACCCGAAGCAAGTGACGCCGGCCAAAGCCGCGTGACGCTTCGCCAATCGCCGGTCCACTCCATTCGATGAGCGAAACCTAATCCACTGGGAAAACCGTCACACCCTTCATGACCGCCCTGCTGCTCGCGCCGATGGCCTCGATCACCCCACCCGATCGACGCAAAGGACGAGGCTACGCTCAAGCAGGCCGTACCTGCGGCCAGCCTCTCCAACTCGCAGCTCCGCGCCCTCGCGGAAGTCTACGCGAGCGCCGACGCCAAGGAGAAGTTCCTCCAGGACTTCGTCGCCGCCTGGACCAAGGTCATGGAGCTCGACCGCTTCGACCTCGCCAAG
>JBIKIO010000019.1:0-17815 GCA_044361555.1 Opitutales bacterium | reverse complement strand
GTCAGCCCGACGCCGCCCGGCACGCTGTCCAACTCGGTCATCGTGAAGCCCTGCTCGGTGATCAGGAGGTCAGGGCGGAGCACCACCGGACACTGGTTCTTGACCGCGCGATGGCGGCCGTGGGCCACGAGCCCAGCGGGCTTATAGCGATCGAGGTATTCGGCGACCCAGGGGGCGTAGACCTCGCGGTTACGGAGGATCTTCTTCCCCGAGAACGAGCGGACGTAGAGACGTTCGAGCGCGCGGTGGTAGCTCAGGCAGGCCGCGCCGATGCGCTTAATGTCGCGGAGCTGGCCTTCGGTGAGCGCCCACGGCTCCGGGGAAAGCTTCCAGATCTTCTCCGCGAAGAGCGGCGTATCGAGGAGCTTCTGACGGAGGACGTCCCGGGTGGGCATGGCGCGGCGGACTTAGTCCTCGATCTTGATATCCTTGTTGCGCGTGCGGGGACCGCCGGCGCGGAGCCAGCCGTTGATGAACGCGTCGATATCGCCGTCCATGACCGCCTGGATGTTGCCGGTCTCGACCCCGGTTCGGAGGTCCTTGACCATCTGATAGGGTTGGAAGACGTAGGAGCGGATCTGGTTACCCCAGCCGATGTCGCCCTTCTCGCCGTAATATTTCTCCATCTCGGCGCGCTTGTCGTCGATGGTCTTCTCGTAGATGCGGGCGCGGAGGATCTTCATCGCCAAGGCGCGGTTCTTGACCTGCGAGCGTTCACGTTGGCAGGCCACGACGATGCCCGTCGGGATGTGCGTCAGGCGCACCGCGGATTCGGTCTTATTGACGTGCTGACCGCCCTTGCCGCTGGAGCGGTAGACGTCGACGCGCAGGTCGGCTTCGTTGACCTCGACGTCGATGTCGTCGTCGATTTCCGCCACCACGTCGACGGACGCGAAGGAGGTATGGCGGCGGGCGTTGGCGTCGAAGGGCGAGATGCGGACGAGGCGATGGACGCCGCGCTCGGCCTTGACGTAGCCGTAGGCGTTGGGGCCTTCGAGGCGGAAGGTGGCCTGGCTGATGCCCGCGCCTTCGCCTTCGGCGATGTCTTCGACTTCGATCTTGAAACCACGGCGTTCGGCCCAGCGCGTATACATGCGGTAGAGCAGGTCGGCCCAATCGTTGGATTCCGTGCCGCCGGCGCCGGCCTTGACGGTGACGATGGCGTTGGAGCGGTCATGCAGACCGGAAAGGAACGAGGCGATCTCGAGGTCGGAGACGGCGGCGAGCAGGTCCGTGGCCAACTTGCGGAGTTCCTCGACTTCGGCCTCGGCGGTGCCGTCCGGGGATTCGGTGATCAGTTCGGCGAGGGTCTTGGCGTCTTCGATCTGGCGCCGAAAGGCGACTTGGGGGGCGACGATGACCTTATGGCCGTTGCACTCCGAGATGACCTTCTGGGCGGCCTTCTGGCTGTCCCAGAAGTTCTGAGCGCCCATCTGCTCTTCGAGCTTCGCGATCGCGGCCTGTTTGCCCGGGACGTCGAGGAACTTCCAGAGGTAGCCGGCACGGCGTTCGACTTCGTCGAGATTGGCACGGATTTCTGGCGGAATATACATCGAAAGGACAGGGGAGAGGGAGGGGCGGCCGCGGAGAGCGGCGGGCGAAGGTCGGTGATACGGAGCCCCGTCGGCGTTTTCAATGTCAGAGTGCTCCTCGGCCGAGTCAGGGCCGCTCTTGCGCCCCGGCGGGCTAAGGGCATACATCCACCCTATGTCCACCCTCGAAGGCCTGAGTTTCGCCCAGATCGCCGGCCCCGTGCCCGAACGCCGGGTCCTCGCCAACGGCCTCGAAGTCATCTACTCCCACCGCCCGGGAATCGGTCTCTGCACCGTCCAGGCTTGGGTGCGCACGGGTAGCATCCATGAAGGCCGCTGGGAGGGCTCCGGGATATCGCACTACCTCGAGCACATGGTCTTCAAGGGCACGGGACGTTTCACGAACCGGGAACTCACCGACGCCATCCACCGCAGCGGGGGTTCCTCGAACGCCTACACGACCTTCGACCGGACGGTCTATTATGTCGACGCTCCGCAGGAAGGCTTTGAGACCGCGATGGAAGCCATCGCTGACATGGTCTTCGACCCCCTGATCACCGACGCCGACGCCAAGATGGAGCGCGAGGTCATCCTGCGCGAGATCGCGATGTGCGACGACGAGCATGACCAGATGCTCGCGAAGTCGGTACTCGAGGAGTCCGTGCGCTCGCATGCGTTCCGCCAGCCGGTCATCGGCCATCGCGACCTCTTCATCCGCATCACGCCGGACGACCTCCGTTCCTATCACGCCAGCCGCTACGTGCCGGCGAACGTCGTGCTCGCGCTGGGAGGCAGCATGCCGCCGGAGGAAGTCTTCGCCTCCGCCGAGCGTTGGTTCGGACGTTTCGCCCGCCGGCCGCTCGCCGAAGCCCCGGCGCAATTCGAACCGCCCCAGGGCGGTGTCCGTCGGGCGGACCTCGTCCGCGAAGTGAGCACCGTCAAGGGCGTCTCCAGCTGGCGGATCCCCGGATATTTCGACGAGGGCCGTCTCGCGACGGACCTTTTCCTCGGCGTCCTCGGCGCCGGCAACAGCTCACTGCTGTGGAGCGAACTGCGCGAGAAGCGTAAGCTCGTACATGCCATCGATGCCTCCGGTTTCGGCATCCGTGACCTCGGTCTGGCCTGGTGCAGCTGGAGCGGTGAAGCCGGCGCGGATGCGACCGTCGTGGAGCGCGCCATCGCCGAGACCGTCGACGGGCTGCTGCAGCGCGGCGTGACCGCCGACGAATTCGCCAAGGTGCGTCGCCAGTCCGTCGTGGGGATGGTCAACGGACAGAAGAATATCCATGGCCTCACCAGCCGCGTCGCCCATGCGGCGACGATCGGTCACGACATCGCCTGGCCGCAGCGCGGCGTGGAACACCTGGCGCGCCTCGGCGCCGAAGACCTGACCCGCGAAGCCCGCAAGTGGCTCCGTCCGGATAACGTCACCCTCGGCACCATGCGCTCCGCGAAGGTCGAGGCCGCCTCGACGGCTCCTTCCGCCGTGGCCACGCCTGACCGATTCGAGACGCTCACCTTGGACAATGGCGTCCGCGTCGTGCTGCAGCATGACGACACCATCCCCAAGGCGGGCCTCGGCGTGTTCCTGGCGGCCGGCGTCGCCTATGAAGAGGAAGCCAAGCGAGGCACGACCGGTCTGCTCGGCACCTTGTTCGCCCGGGACACCGCCCGACGCAGCAAAGAAGAAGTCGCCCAGCTGGTCGACGGCCTCGGCGCCACTTTTGCCGACCATGGTTCGCAGGTCTCCTGTGGCCTGTGGGGCGAGGCCCTGAGTTCCGATTTCGCCCAGCTCGCCGAACTCGTGACGGATGGCGTCCTTGAGCCCAAGTTCCTGCCCGAGACCTTCGCCACCGAACGCGCCGCCTTGGTCAGCGCCTGTCGTGAGGCGGAGGATGACATCGTCGAGAAGGCGCGGCTATGCCTTCAGCGTCAGTATTTCGGCGCGCACCCGCTCGCCATCGATGCGTGCGGCACCCCGGAGACCTTGGGCCGGATCCAGCCGAGTGACCTCGCTCAGCTGCACCGGGCCTTGCTCGTCGCGGACAACGTCGTCGTCGGCGTGAGCGGCGCCTTCGACCGCGCTTCGGTAATGGAGTTCGTCCGCCGCCGTTTCGGCTCCTTGCCGAAGGCCGCCTTCACCCGGAAGTCCTTGCCTCTGCACAAACCTGCGCCGGCCGCCCGCCTCCAGGAACATGCCACCGGCGAGCAGGCCGTGGTGGCGCTGGCTTTTCCTCATTGCGGTTTCGCGCCCGACGAAGTCGTCGCGGCGAACGTCACCGAAGAACTCCTCAGCGGCATGGCCAGCGGTCTCTTCCGTCGGGTGCGCGAGGAGAAGGGCATGGCGTATTTCGTCGGCGCCACCCGCGTCGAAGTCGTCGATCAGGGCATGTTCTACCTCTATGCCGGCACGGCACCGGCTTCCGCCCAGGACGTGGTGAAAGAGATGCGCCTCGAACTGGAGCGCCTCCGGTCCGGCAAGTTCGGTGCGGACGAGATCGCTGACGCCAAGCGCCGGATGCGGGTCTCGCGTCGGCAGGGTCGGCAGTCCGCCGGCGCCCGCATGCAGGGCGCGCTCGTGCGCGAAGTCGCTGGGCTCGGCGCCAACTTCGACGAGGAGTGGGAACGCCGCATGGCGCTCACCGACGAAGCCGCCGTGCAGGCCTTCGCCCGACGTTTCTTGGACCCTAAGTTCGAGCAGGAGCTCGTCGTCCTGCCGAAGGAGTGATCAGGCTTCCTGGAAGTGGCGCTTCGCCAGCAAGGCCGAGATGATGCCCGGGATCGCCAGGCTCAGCGCGAACAGGAAGTAATGCGCATAGCCCAGTCGCTCGGCCAACGCGCCGGCCCAGAACCCGGGCAGGTAGTTGGCTAGCAGGGCGAAGGTCGAGAGGGCGGCGTAGCGGACCGCGGCGCCGGGGCCTGCGGCCAGCTTCATCATCGCCAGGATCAACGCGCAGAGGCCTGCGCCGTAAGCCACGTATTCCACGATGAAGACCCCGCCGATGAACCAGAGGTCGTGGGTGCCGTCGTAAGCCAGCCAAGCGAAAGCCGCCAGCGGCAGGTGCATCATCACGCCGAGCGGGAGGAGCGATCGGCCGAGTCCGAGCCGGGCGACCACCAGCGAACCGATGACCCCGCCGAGCGCCAGTCCGCCGACGGCGGACAGCATGCGGAGGAGCGCGTAGGTCTCGTTGTCCAGGCCGAGTCCGCCGTTGGTGGCTGATTTGGCGAACAGCGGGATGATGCGCGCCATATGCACTTCGCTGGCGCGATAGAAAAGGATCAGCCCGAGCACGGCGTACAGCCGCGGATCGCTCATCAGCGAACGGAGGCCAGCGCCCATCTCGCGGAAGCGTTCCTTGACGCTGCTGCCATCGGCGGCGGTGGCCGGTTCGCCCGATAGGCCCCAGGCGTTGGCGCCGAGGGTGAGCAGGGCAAGCAATGAGGCGGCGACCATCGCCCAGGACCAGGCGTCGACGGTCTGCGGGCCTTGGTCCATGATGCGGCCGACGAGCCAGATCAGCCCGGGGCCCGCGAGCACCGCCCCGACCTTGGTGGCGACGTTCAGGACACCCGCATGCGTCGCGCGGCTCCGGTCGTCGAGCGCCGCGACGAAATAGCCGTCCAGGGCGAAGTCGTGGGCGGCGGCGAGGAGCGACAGCAGGATGAGGCAGCCGATGATGGCGTTCGTCGAGGTCTGGTCGGCCCCGAGGAAAGAAGCGAGCAGGCCGAGCACGGCGGCGATGCCGAGTTCCGAGGCGAGGATGAAGCGCCGGGGATTGAAGCCAGCCACCAGCGGGGACAGCAGGATCTTGCAGCCCACGATCAGGCCGAAGATCGCGACGGCCTTCGTGTTCTGCGCGTCGGGGTAGCCGAGGTCTTTGAGCGCGACGGGCAAGGCCTCGTCGCGGACGGCCGCGGGGATGGCTTGGAACAGGTAGGCTGCGAAGACCCAGAGCCAGGCGCGCCGGGGAATCGTCGCGGGCTCCTTCATCGCTTAGGCGCCCTCGCCGAGCTGGGCGCGGCCGAAGTGGTCGACGGAGCGCAGCAGGCCGTCGACGAATTTCGTCGCGGTGATGTTGAGTCCGAGCAGTTCGGTGTCCGTCAGGTCGAGCATCTCGCCGGGCTTGAAGGTGCGGTTCGTGTCGCTCAGGCGGGCGATAGTCTTCGGCTTGCCGACGTCGCCGGCGCCATGCACCGTGACGCCAGGAGGCGGCGCCGGCGCCGAAGCGTCTTCGCTGTCCGGTTCGGCGGGGGCTTCGACGTCCTTCATCGCCTTGAATTCGAGGGTCAGGGAGCCGTCCGGGGTGATGTCGTCGTTGGTCACCAGGCCGCCGCGGGCGAGCACACGGAGAGCGGCGGCCAGGCTGAAGATCCCATCTTCGAGTTCGCAGACGATGCCGAATTCCTCTTCGAGCGCCGTGAAGCGGGACTGCAGGTTCATCTTCACGAAGGCTTGGTGCTTCTCTCCGATGATCTTCTCGACCAGCGGATCGCGACGCGGGTTCTTGCCCTGTTCGCGGATGAAGAGGCAGAGCAGGTAGCACTGCGTCATGCACTCCGAGGAAAGGGTCAGCAGGTCGTTGATCGTCGTGCGGAGCATCAGACCCCGCGCATAGGCGAGCATCTGTTCGGGCGGCAGGTGCGCCTGCGGTACGGGCATCACGCGCGACACGGTCGAGAAATGCTCGTAGGCCTTCGGGTCGGCCGTGTGCAGGCCGGCGATGCTGAAGGCGAGCATGTCATGCTGGCGCTGCAGGGCCGTGAAGAACGTGCGGCTGATGTTCTGGAGCGAGAGGACGTTCTCGCCTTTGCCGGGCGTGGGTTGGGACATGGGGGTCAGCTAGCGGGATTGGAACCCTTGTCCTTGGCGTGGCGAGCCCTTTTGCGGGCCAAGAAGCCGTCGGCGCGCGGTTGGGGGGTGGAGGCGAACCACGCGAGCGCCATGGGGGCGATCTCCGCAAGGTTGAGGGGAGGCTGGCCGACGAGGCCAGGGAAGCGGTAGCAATGCTCGACGCGGGGTTGGATATCGGGGTCGAGTCGGCCGCCCGGGATGAGCAGGGCGAGGTGTCGGGCAGGCACGCGGACGGGCACGCCGAGGTCGATCTTGCGGCCGATATCAGGCGACAGGGCCACCACGCAGCACTTGTCTTCGACGAGTCTGAGCAGGCCGCCGAGCGCGGCGGCGCGCATGAGGCGGAGTTGTTCCATGGCTCCGCGGGAGAGGTGCCAGGCTTCGGGATGGTGGGCGAGCTTCTCGGTGCCGCCGGAAAGCAGCAGGCGCTTGAGACCGAAGGCGGCCATACCGCGGGCGATCGCCGCGAGGTCGGCCGGTTCGGTCACGCCGTCCGCGATCACGATGCTCTCACGGCTTTCGCGCCATTCGGCGAAATCGGAGATCCGCGCGAGACCGGGTTCGGGTCGCATCGTCAGCGCACAGACGTCAGCGCATGGTCCTTCGGCCGTCTGGGCGAGCTCCATGGGACCGACGATGCGGGTCTTCACGCCGAGTTCGGCGAAGGTCGCGTCGTATTCGGCGAGCGAAGGCGCGAAGGCGGCGGTCGCGATGACCTCCCGCAGCGCCTTCGGGTGATGCTTGAGGCACGCGAGCAGCGGGGCGAGGCCTCGGAGGATCAGGCGGTGAGGGTGGGGGTCTTGGGTGTTCACAGAATGCGTCCCTCGTCGAAGTCGATCATGTCGGCGAACGAGATGACATCCGTGCGGTGCTCGGAGTTCATCTTACGTTTGGCGTCGAGGAGGGCCTCGCGGCCCATCTCGCTCATGCCTTTCTGGACCAGTTCGCGGTTCCAGACGTGCACGCGGAGATCGGCGGGGAAAAGGGTTTTCAGGCGGACGTCGAGGTCCGCATCGTCGCGGGCTTCCCGGACGCAGGTGATCACCTGTTCGGGGTCGACGCCGAGATGCAGGCAGAGGAAGCGGTCGAAGCCTTTGCCGAAGTTACGCTGATAGGATTTCGGGAGCTCGCCCTGCAGGTGCTTCCGGGCTTTGGCCAGGAAGCGCGGGAGATGCAGGAGGCCGGTACCCGCGTGCGGGATATAGGACGACGGCAGGTCGTAGCAGATCTCGCCGGTGGCTTCGGAGAAGCCGTTGGGGCGAGGTGAAGAGGGCGTGGTCATTTCAAAGGGGCGAGGTGAACCGGACGTAACCAACTCACCAGGTCGGCGGAGAGGGCGGCCAAGTTAGCGGACTGCGTCTGGACGAAGGCCGCGGGCGTGCGTTCCTTGAGCGGCCGGGACTGCGCGAAGGTCTTCGCGGTGATGAGCGTGCCGTCGGATTTCTCGAGCCGGCAGCTCAGCTGCAGCGTCGCGGTGTCCGCTTTGCCTCCGATCCCGGGCAGGGAGAAGATCGAACGTTCGGGGCCGGCCGGCATGAAGACCTCCATCTTGTCAACGGTCAGGAGCAGGACGAGGTGATCTTCGGACGGAGTCTGCGAAGTCGTCACGACGCCGGCCAGGGCGGTGAGATGACGCCCGACGGCTTCGGGCACGGCGCGGTCGAGCGGGGCGAGCCAGCGATGTCCGTCTTCGATATGGACCCAGCCGGTATCGTCCAGCAAGACGACGTTGGGCCGGCGGAGGGCCGAGGGGATGATCGCGCGAGGCACGAAGACCTGTGTTCCGGCCGAAGCGGGCGCGACGGCGGTGGCGGGGGCCGCGAACTGATGGAAGGTGACGGCTTCGCTCTTTTGGTCGAAGATGATGCAGCCGCTGAGCAGTGTGGCTAGGCCGATGAGGAGCGTGTGGCGGATCATTTGGCCGGCGGCGCCTCCTTCGGCGTGGCTTGCTGCGAAGGCGACTTGCTTCGTCCTTGGATGATCGTCTCCGGATTGCGCTCGAGGAAGTCCGCCAGCGAGCGGATCGCCTGGGCGGCCTCCGAGACGTCGGCCAGCGCCTGGTCGAGGTCGCGCCGGGCGGGCGAGCCTGGCTTGGTCAGGGTACGCAGGTGCTCTGAGGTCTCGTTCAGGCGCTCGAGGGCCTTGCGACCGGCCGCGGCCATGCCCTTGATGTCGTCGGCGACGGGATCGACCTTGGAAGAAAGTCTTTTGACCAGCGCGTCGACGCCTTGCATGGCGGCGGAGAAGTCAGCCACCGCGCGGGGGATGGTCGGGTCGCCGGTGATCTTCGCGATGTTGGCGGAGGCCGCCACGAGGTTGCCGTTGATCTTCTCGAACTCGATCTGCGCGGCGCCCTGGTCGATGCGCGCGAGGATCGAGTCCACCTTCTTCGTGATATTTACGAAATCGATGCGGCTGAGCTGGTCGAGGGTCTGGGAGATGGCCTTCGTCAGGGCGCCGAGGTTCGAGGGCTGGGTCGGGATCTCCGGAAGCGGGCCATTCTTCGCGTGCAGGGTGAACGCGGAGTCAGGGAAGTAATCGAGTTCGACGTAGAGCACGCCTGTCACCACCGATTGCTGCTGCAGCTTGGCGCGGAGGCCTTTGCTGATCGAGACGCCGAGGCCTTCCTTCTGCAGCAGGGCTTGATCGAGTCCGCGCCGGGTCAGCAGATCCGGCGAGAACTCCATCACCACCGGCACGGAGTAGTCGGCGGCGGATTGCCCCGCGGTGTGGAGGAGGACCTGGCTGACCTTGCCGATCGTGACCCCGCGGAACTTGACCGGCGCCCCGATGTCGAGACCGCTCACGGAATCTTCGAAGTAAGCGATGGCTTCGGGCTTGGCCCCGGTGAAGGAGCCGGCTCCGAGGAGGACGACGGCGGCGATGATGAGCAGGATGCCGCTGGCCACGAAGGCCCCGATCAGTGTCATGTTGGCGGAACGGCGCATGGTCAGTCGAAACGGGCTTGAGAGAAGAAGGCGTGCACCTTCGGGGGTTGGCCAGCCTGAAGGAAGCTTTTCGGAGGCCCGTAAGCACCCATGGTGCCCGTCTCCGGGTCGAGGTAAATGCAGAAGTCGGCTGTGCGGAGGATGCTCGGGATCTCGTGGCTGACCAGGACGACCGTGGTGCCGAAGGCCTCGCGGAGGCGCAGGATGAGTTCGTCAAGGCGACCGGAACTGACGGGGTCCAGGCCGGCGCTGGGCTCGTCGAGGAAGATGACCTCCGGGTCGAGTGCCATCGCCCGGGCGATGCCGGCACGCTTGGCCATGCCTCCGCTGATCTCGGAAGGCAGCTTGTCCATGGCGTCGGCCAGGCCCACTAAGGCCAGCTTGTATTCGGCGAGCTGGCGCATCTGCTTGGGAGGGCAGCGGAGGAATTCCCGCATGGGCATCTCGATGTTCTCGCGCAGGGTCAGCGAGGAGAAGAGCGCGGCGCCTTGGAAGAGGAAGCCGCTCCGGCGGAGGATCGCCTGACGCGCGGGTTCGTCCGCCGTCGCGAGGTCGACGCCCATCAGCCGAGCGGTGCCGCCAAGCGGCGCATCCAGACCGCCGAGCGCGCGCATGAGCGTGCTCTTGCCGCAGCCGCTGGGGCCGACGATGGCGAGGATCTTGCCGGCGGGCAGGGCGAAGGAAAGCCGGTCCATGATGACCTTACTCCCGTGGCCGATGGCGAGGTCCGCGCAGCTGACGATGTCGGTCGGTTCGCTCACAGATTGAAGAGGTTGAAGATGACCGCGAAGAGCGCGTCGGAGACGACGATCAAGGTGATGCCGAGCACGGCCGCCGAGGTCGCGGCTTCGCCGACGCCGAGGGCGGAGCGCTTGGCGACGGAGCCGCGGTAGCAGCCGGCCCACGCGGCGATGAACCCGAAGGCGATGGATTTGATGAAGCCCACCAGGAAACTCTTGAACGCGATGGCGCGGATGGCCTGCGTGAGGTATTGTTCGACGCTCAGGTCGCCGGCGCAGGCCACGATCATGCCGCCGAAGATGCCGACGAAGGTCGCGAAGACGGCGAGCAGCGGGACCATGAGCGTCACGGCGAGGATGCGCGGTAGCGCCAGATATTCCACGGGCTGGATGCCGAGGGCGCGGAGGGCGTCCGTTTCCTGGCTTACGTTCATGCTGCCGAGCTGGGAGGCGAAGGCGGTCGAGGTGCGTCCGCAGGCGATGACGCCGGTCATCAGCGCGCCCATCTCGCGGGTCATGGCGAGGGAGACGAGGTTGGCGACATAGACGGTCGCCCCGACCTGTCGCAGCTGGATGAGGCCCACGTAAGCCATGATGAGTCCGGTCAGGAAGCCGAGCAGGGCGACGATGGGCAGGGCGTCGACGCCGGCGGTCTGAAGTTGGAGCGTGAAGTCGGACCAGTTCACCTTCGCCCGGCCGACGAGCATGCGGGCGAAGCCGAGGGCGGTGTGCCCGATATGCTCGAAGGCCCGCGCCCAGGATGAGCCGCTTTCGACGCCCCAGCTGCCGAACTGTTCCAGGAGGCCGAGCTTCTCGTCGCCCGTCTCCTGGAACGCCGCCTTCTCCGCCATACGGACCAAGGATTGGAGGCGGGCAGGGAGGTCGCTCAGGTCGAGGTCGCGGATGTTCTTGCCGTGCGCGTGCAGCCAGGCGGGCAGGGAGGAGTCGAAGTCACCGAGGCCTTCCACGACCACCTTCACACGGTCACCCCGGACGACCACCGCGGGCAGCGTGTCGTCGAGGTTCCAGTTTCCACCGATCGTCACCAAGGCAAGTCCGTCGGCGCGGACTTCCGTCCGGGCAAAAGGCGAGCCTGAGGGCGGTTGGGACATCCTGATGGTCAAATACTTGGGCAGCCTTGGGTTCACAAGTCAGAAAGGCATTGTCCCTGCCTGTATCCCTCTCTTTGCTGTCGTTTCGTCGATGTCCTTCGCCCGTCCATTCGCCTTCCTTTTCTTCGCCGGCCTGGCTTCGGCCGCGGAGTCGTCGGACTCCCCTTGGGTGGTCGCCGTCACGGAGGAGAACGATAAGTTCACGCCCACGAACAAGGACCGTTACTATACGCAAGGCCTGAAGGTCGCCGTGAACCGTGGCGACAACATCTTCTTTTCGGTGACGCAGGAGATCAATACTCCTTCGGATACGTTGAATCCGCCCTCGGTGACTCCGCCTTATACCGACCTGCCTTATTCGGGCGCCCTTTACCTGGGCTGGGGATATGGTCGCGTCCTGGAGCGCGGTGGCCGTCGTGACAGCATGTTCTCCGTGGAAGCGAAGTTCGGCGTGATCGGCCCTTCGGCCGGCGGCGCGACGGTGCAGAATAAGTTCCATCAACTGATCAATACGCCGGCATCCGTCGGCTGGGGTACTCAGCTGCCCGACGAACTCTTGTTCAATCTCGACGGCGAGTTTCGCCGCCGATTCGACCTCGACGGTCCCGGCCAGGATAACCGGGACCTCATCGCCCGCGCCGTCCTCCAGCTCGGCACCATGCGTACGGAGGCCATCTTCGGAGCGCAGTTCCGCTGGGGCTCTGACTTAGGGCGTTCCTGGGGGCACAGTTTCATCCGTCACTCGAACGGCTACGATCCGTCGACCGATCTGCGCGCCCCGGGCAAGGAAGGTCCGGCCTTCTGGGGTTTCGCCGACACCCAAGTCGAGGTCGTGGTGCGTAATTACGCCACCGACGGCACGAACTTCCGCGACTCTCGATCGGTGGACCGCTCGCCGATCGTCCTGCAGGCCGCGCTCGGCGCGACGGTGCAGATCGCTTCCTTTTCCCTGACCTATTTCTGCGCCGCCCGGACGAAGGAGTTCGAGACGCAGGATGGCTTCCATTTCATCGGCGGACTCAAGGGCCAATTCCTTTTCTGAACATGTCCGTCATCGCAGTCGTCGACGTAGGCTCCAACTCCATCAAGGTCGCGGTCATCGCCGCCGCCGATCGCCGCGAACTCGGACGAAAATCCGAAGCCGTCCGGCTCCAGCCGGAAGGCGGGCCGGGCGAGCCTTTCGCCTCTGATGCGCGGGCCGAAGCCGTCGCGGCCATCGGTCGCCTGATCGGTTACGCCCGTTCCTTGGGCGCGACACGTCTCTGCGTGCTCGCCACGAGCGCCGTGCGTGAATCCGTCAGCCGCCAAGAGTTCGCCCGGGAGGTGGAAGCCGCGACCGGCGTGCCTCTGACCATCGTCTCCGGGGAGGTCGAAGCCCGTCTCGCCGCGGCCGGCGTCCGCGCCGACCCGGCTTACCAGGCCTACGCGGACATCCTTTCCTTCGACCTCGGGGGCGGTAGCCTCGAAGTGTCCGTGCTGCGCGGCCAGCGTTGCGTGCTCGCGCGCAGTTTCCCTTTGGGCTCGGTCCGGCTGACCCACGGTTTCCTGCGTGGCGGACATGGCCCGGTGGATGAGCTTGATCAGCTGTCAATCCGGACGCACCTGCTCGCCTCCCTCCAGACCGTCGTCCCGGCTGGGGCTGCGGAGAAATTCCTGATCGTCGGAGCGGGCGGCGTCTTCGCCGCGGTCGCCTTGCATCTTGAAGCCCTGGGCGAAGCGCCGGTCGGCGGCCGACTCCCGTTGCTCCGTATCCGTGAACTCCGGGACCGGATGTGCGCCGCCGACCTGGCTGGCCGCCGGGCCATTCCGGGGATTCCAGCCGAACGGGCCGACATCATGCCCGCCGCCCTGATCACCTTGTGCGTCCTGGCCGACCTGACGGGGGCGGAAGCTTTCCATCTTTCTCACTACGGCGTTCGACATGGGATGGTAGAGTTGCTCCTTGGCCCTTCCGGCGAACACCTTTGATCATGCGAACCATCCTCTCCCTCCTGCTGGCCGTCGCCGGGCTTACCGCCGCCACCGAGACGGGGAAGGTGGTCTCTGTCGGTGCGGACGGATGGGCGACGATCTCGCATGCGGATGGTTCGACGAACTTCCTTCGTCGCTTCTCCGAGGGCGACCGCAAGGTAGGCTGGACCGGTCGGATGGTCCGCTATGAGTCAGTCACCGAAGGCGGTGAGACCGCCGCCCGTGGCGTCGTCTCCGCCGACCCGGAAGAACTCCGGCGCGTGGCCGAGGTCACCGACGTCCTGCGCCGGGAGACGGTCGACAAAGGTCGCCTGGTGACCCGGATGCCCAATGAGTTGATGCCGAACATGGCGCTCTGGGATCAGGAGGGTCGCCTGGCGATGAAGAAGGATTTCCTCGGACACGCCGTCGCCCTCAATTTCATCTTCACCAGCTGCCGGGTCGCCCGCATGTGCCCGGCTTCGACCGCCTGTATGAAATCCCTCGGCGACCAGCTCGCCAAGTCACCCGCCGCGGCGGGCATCCGGCTATTGACGATCACCTTCGACCCCGAGACCGATACGCCCGGTCAGCTCCGTGCTTATGCCGATGGTTATGGCATCGATCACACCCGTCATCGTTTCCTCACCGGTGACGCCGGCCAGATCAAGGACCTGATGCGTCACTACGGCATCCAGACCCTGCGTGACGACGGCACCATCGTGCACAACGCCGCGCTCATCGTGATCACCCCGGAAGGTCGGATCGCTTTCCGCAATGAAGGCCCGTCCTTCGACGCGGAAGATGTCGCCCGTCGATTGCTCGCCCTCGAAGGAGGCGCCGGCGCCCGCCGCTGATGACTGCTAGCCGACAGCTCTGGGTGATCACCCTCGTCGCAATCGTGGGTTTCTTTGGTCTGCGTTCCTTGCCCGATACCCAATGCACTTTCCTGCATGCTGATCACCAGCCGGTGGTGGTGGACGGACTCGAGTTCTGCGGTCTCAACGAAGAGGCCAATTTCTATTCGCCGAAGGTCCTACGCTTCCCCGTGGAGCTTAAAGTCATGACCGATGCCGAGGGTACGTCGGGCGAGCTGCGCCTGCTGAAAGACGACGGACATCCTTATTACGCCCACGAGATCGCAATCTCCCACACCCAGCGCGTGCATCTGCACCTGCGGCAGGTCGGCGGATCTCGGGAATACGCCCATCTGCATCCCCAGCCGGCCGCCGATGGAAGCTGGCGTTTCGAAGTGCCGGTTCAACTCCGGGGCCTGCCGCTCCGGGCTTATGTCGATTTCACCGACGTCCGCACGGCCCGCACCATGCTCGCCGAGGCGGAGGTCGCTCCGGCGGCGGGAGCCTCGGCCAGTGCCGTCGGCGAAACGCGTAATCGGATCGTGGAACTGACCGCTTCGACCACCCAGACGGGCTCCTCCGCGATGATCCGGCTCCGGCTGGCCGGCCCCGCCGGTAAGACTTTGCGCCTCAAGCCCATCATGGGTTCGCTCGGCCATGCGGTCGTGTTCTCCGCCGATCGCCCCGCGGCGGGCTATGCGCACATGCATCCTACCCTCGAGGGCGGCGAATACGCGGACAACCCGACGCTGGCTTTCCGTCTGCGTCTCCCCGCGCCGGGCACCTACGACTTCTGGCTGAATCTCAACGACGGCCAGGATGAGCTCCTGCGCGCGACTTTGGTCGTCACGCCTTGAGCTGTCGGAAATACTCCACCGTCTCGGCCAGGCCGGACTGGACCGAAGACGTGGGTTTCCACCCCGCGGAAAGCAGACGCTCCGTCGAAGCCAGAGAGTGGCGGACATCACCTGCCCTCTGAGGAAGGTGTTCGATCGCCGACTTCGAGCCGGTCAGGCGCAGGATCTCCTGGGCCAGCTCTAGGATGGACTGGCTCCGGCCGTAGCCGACGTTGTACGTACCGGCCATCTCTGTCGAGGCGCCGGCGTAAGCGAGGGCGCCGACGATGTCGGTCACGTGGATGAAGTCGCGGGTCTGCCCGCCGTCGCCGTGGATGCCGATCGGTTCGTCGCGGAGGGCCTTGGCGATGAAGATGGGGACGGCCGCGGCGTAGGCCGAGCGCGGATCCTGGCGCGGGCCGAAGACGTTGAAGAAACGCAGGCTTGTCGTCCCGAGTCCGTGGGACTGGCGATAAGCCTCGAGTAGGCCTTCGCCCGCGAGCTTGGTCGTGGCATACGGAGATTTCGGCTCTGGCGGCATGCTCTCAAGTTTAGGCACCGTTGGGTTGTCGCCGTAGATGGCGGCGGAGGAGGCCAGGATGACTTTGCGGGCGCCGGCCGCATGAGCGGCGGCAAGCACGCGGCGGGTGCCCTCGGTGTTGAGTAGGGCGCATTCCTCGGGCTTGGCGACGGACTCCGGGACCGAGATCATCGCGGCCAGGTGGTAGACTTCCTCGGCGCCTTCGCTGGCCTGCTTCAAGGCTGATTCATCGAGGATCGAGCCGCGCACGAAGCGACAAGCGACGCCTTCAAGGTTGCGTTCATGACCGCTGCGAAGGTCGTCGAGCACCGTCACCTCGGCGTACGGGGCGAAATGCCGGACCAGGTGGGAGCCGATGAAACCGGCGCCGCCGGTGATGAGGACACGCTTGCTCATGCTCGTTCGACGATCTCCCGCATGACGGATAGCTGGTCTTCGATCGAGGCGACCAGCTTGAACTGGGTGCGGCAGCGGTCGAGGTTGTGCGCCGGCCGCTTGATCTTGAAGTAGGTGTCGCCTTCGAGCCAGTCGGTCAGGAAGCGCAGGCCGATCTCGAAGGTGATGAGCTTGCCGGCGAAGGGCAGCAGTTCTTTCTCGCGGGGCGTGAGGAAGCCGCGGGCGGAAGCGAGGTAGCCACGCACCAACGCCGCGAACATCGGCAGCTGCATCGTCACCTTGGAGAGGTCCGTCTCATCCTCGGCGGCGGGTGATGTCGAAGTCCGGACGAGGTCGCCGAAATCGTAGAGCGCCGAGCCGGGCATGACCGTATCCAGATCGATGACGCAGACGCCTTCCTGGGTCTCGTCGTCGAGCAGGACGTTGTTCAGCTTGGTGTCGTTGTGCGTGGCCCGCTCGGGTAAGGAGCCGTCCCGCAGGGCTTCGACGACCACGCCCACCTCATGGGCGCGGGCGAGGGCAAAGGCGATCTCCGGCGCCGCCAGGGCGGCTCGGCCATGGGTGTCGGCAGACAAGGCGGCCTGGAAACGGGCGAAGCGGCTTGGGGTGTGATGGAAGCCTGGGATCGTCTCGTGGAGTCGACCGCCCGGAAGATCGGCAAGCAGGGATTGGAAAGCACCGAAAGCCATCGCCGCGGCTTCGGCCTGCGCGGGTGAACGGACCACGTCGTGGCCGGTGGCGCCTTCGATGAAGTCATAGCAACGCCAGCGATTACCGACCGCGTCGACGTGCCAGGAACGTCCCGCGACCGTCGGGATCAGGCGGAGGGCGCGACGATGGGCGTCGGGCACGCCGGTCAATCGTAGTTTGGCGTGCGCATGAGCACAGACCCGCTCCACGTTCTCCATGAGTAGGTCCGGCTGCTTGAAGACCTGATGGTTGATGCGTTGGAGGATGAACCGCTTCGTACCAGACGAAGTTTCGACCAGTGTCAGGAAGGTGTCGTTGATATGACCGCTGCCGTAAGGGGCCGCCGACAGGATCTTACCGCCGAAGGTGAATTCGGAGGCGGCGATCAGGGCTTCGGCGGCGGTGGCGGGCATGTCAGGACCAGAGCGAGACTGGATAGGCTCCCGACTGCACTTGGCGAAGGATGCTGGCCTGCACGATCGGCTTGTCCTCGCGGTAGGTGACGCCGAACCACGCGGAGTCGGTGCGGAGGACCTGGCAGGTTGCTTGGCCGGCCCGGAGGAGATTGCCGACGGACATCGGGATGTAGGCCTCGCTCTTCATCTCCGAACCCTTCGCGCGCAGGAAGGCGTCGAAGTCGGCGGCGAGCTGCGGGAAGATGGCGGGGGTGAAGCCCCACATGTTCATCGAGACCGGTTCTTCGCCGGTCAGGCGGACGACCGTGCCGTCCTCGCCGCGGTGTTCGGCGCCCGCGGGCAGCTTGGCGATCTTCGTGAGCTCCTGGATGTCCGTGAGGCGTCCGGCGGCGTCGGTCTGGCAGACGCCGCGGGCGACGGTGCCGTGTTCGGAGAGCGTGTGCTTGAGCGTGAAGCCGACCATCGAGTAGTCGGTGGAGCGCACGTCGAGACCTTGCAGGTGACGTCCCAGGACGGCGTAGGAATCCTGTCCGTAGAAGTCATCGGCGTTGATGACCGCGAAAGGCGCGTCGACGGCGTCGCGGGCGCAGAGGATGGCGTGGGTCGTGCCCCAGGGTTTCTCGCGTCCGGCAGGTACGGAGAATCCGGCCGGGAGTTGGTCGATGGTCTGGAAGGCGAAGCCGACGTCGATGCGGCCGGCGAACTTCGCGGCGATACGCTCGCGGAAGTCTTTCTCGAAGTCCGGACGGATGATGAAGACCACCTTGCCGAAGCCGGCGCGCAAGGCGTCGAAGACGGAATAATCGAGGATGGTCTCGCCCGAGGGGCCCATCGGGTCGATCTGCTTGAGGCCGCCGTAGCGGCTGCCCATGCCGGCGGCGAGGACGAGGAGGGTGGGTTTCATGTCAGAGGGATTGGCGGAGGCGGGCGGTGACGTCGGCC
>JBIKIO010000098.1:0-5430 GCA_044361555.1 Opitutales bacterium | reverse complement strand
CGTCATCCGCCGGCCGGTCGCCGCCTAACCCTTTTCAATCCGCCATGTCCCTCGCCAAAATCACCCAGGTCAAAGCCCTCGCCCTCGCCGTCCCCGGCGATGACATCGACACCGACCGCATCATCCCTGCGCGCTTCCTCCGCTGCGTGACCTTCGACGGTCTCGGCGAGCATGCCTTCCGCGATGAGCGCACCGGTCCCGACGGCAAGGAGCGCCCGCACCCGATGAACTCCGCTCAGGCCGCCCGCATCGCCGCCGCCAAGCAGGGCGTCATGGTCGTCGGCTTCAACTTCGGCTGCGGCAGCTCCCGCGAGCACGCACCCCAGTCCCTCTGGCGTTATGGCTTCACCGCCTTCGTCGGGGGCAGCTTCGCGGAGATCTTCTTCGGTAACTCCACCACCCTCGGCGTGCCTTGCCTGACCCTCTCCAAGGAAGACCTCGCCGAGTGCGACGCCTTCGTGCGCGCCAACCCGGACGTCGAAGTCACCGTCGACGTCGAAAAGCTGACCGTCTCCGCCGGCGCCAAGACCTGGAAGGCCAGCATCGCCGCTTCCGCCCGTGACGGCCTCGTCAACGGCAAGTGGGATCCCATCGCCGACCTGCTCGAAGGCGCCGACGCCGTCGCCAAGACCGCGGGCGGCCTGGCTTACGTCGAAGGCAAGTAAGCCTACAGGGTTGACCGAGAAAAAAGGCCGCCCGATAGGCGGCCTTTTTGTTGGTCTGTTATGCTTATTTCAGAGGATATCCTTCGCCGTCTACGCGCACTTTTTCTGCGTCTGAGAAGGACCAGTAGTAGAGCGCACAGAAAGCAATCATCGTAAGCACAGCCGGAATTGACGAATCAATTTTTGCTGTGAGACCCCAAATGACCACGACAACGCTGAACGCCGAAAGCTGAAACCATCCATAGATTTTGTCTCGTATATAAAAATTATGGATTCCCAGGGGGCCGAGGAGTAAAGCCAGTAACACGAAAATAATCCGGCTTTTTGCTTTGGAGTTTGCGTTAGGCTTTAAAGGCGGAGGGCTGTTTAAACGCGGAGGGGTGCATGGCATAGGCAGTGCTTTCACGATTAAGGAGGTTCGCTCAAAATCTACCCACTCCTTTTCTCCAACGGCCCAAACTCTTGTCCTGAGGCCTACCGTACGTTGCCTGAAAAGCTTGAGTATTTCATCTTCACTCACAGGCCCTGAGAATTTCCCGCATATTTCATAATACCACATAGTTATAAGAAATTTAATCTCACAGTTTGTGGCAAGTTTTATCAGACCAACAAAAAGGCCGCCCGATGGGCGGCCTTTTTGTTAGCAAGTGAACTCCGGCTTACTTGAAGCGGACGCCATTGGCGTCCTGCGTGACCGTGCAGGCCTCGACAATCGCCCAGATCCACATGAAGAACCAGAGGATGCCGCAGCTGAGGACAGACACGAGCAACTGGATGATGCCCTTAGTGTTGTAGCCGGCGAAGAAGTTATGGATGCCGCAGCCCAGTAGGACGGCGAGGAGCACGTAGGCCACGCGGTCCTTGGCGTCGGGATGGTGCTGGCTCTGGATGGGGTGATACTGAGGGGCGGCCGGGGCCGAATAGGGCGAAGGCGGCGGCACCGGCAGGCCGGCGGCGAGTTGGGTCTGCTGGAGCGGGGTCCAATTGGCCATGCCGTTGGTCCAGACCAGGGTGTCGATGGAGATCGTCCGGTTGGCGATCAGGCTGCGCATGGTGGCCTCGTCGACCGGGCCGATGCGATTGCCGTTCTGTTCGTAATACCACATGGGGCAGGTGTAGCCGGGGCGGGCCGGGGGTGAAAGCCAAAATCGGGCAGGGGCGGCCTTTTACTTTTAGAAGCCGAAGAGCTTCTGGATTCCTCGCACCGAGTCCTTGTGCTCGTCCGGAGCGTTTTGTTCCCAACGTTCGAGGTAGTCTTTGAAAGACTCGTCTTTCGGGCGAGCCGTGGCGTTCAGCCAGCGGAAGGCCGCCCAGCGGGTCGGCTTTTCTTCGAGGTATTTCAGAAGGAAGAGGGCGACTGCGCCGTTCAGTTCGCGGTCCGTCGGGGTGGCGCGGAACTCGGCTTCATGGTCACGGTAGAACTTCGGCAGACCCTTTTGTGCGGCCTCGGTTTTGTAGATGCGCTTCGCAACGGCTGCATCGGCATAGGCGCGCAGCGAGGGGGCGTAGCTTGCCCAGTGGGGGTAGGGTGGGGCGGTCTTCCAGGTCACCGCCATCGCGCGGAGGCAGAAGATGGAGGAAGTCTCGCAGACCGATTCTTCGAACCAGAGATTTTCCTGCGGGCCTTCGCGGTAGCCACAGTGGATGTGGCACAGCTCGTGCGCGAACTGATAGGAGTACTGGCTCCAGAAGGTCTTGCGTGTGTCTAGGCGGACGACGATCTCCTTCCGGTCGTTGCGTTGTCGGAGCGTGATGGGCCCCTTGTCGCCTTTGACGACGACGACGTTCTCGAACGGCAGCCCGGGCGCCCATTTTTGCAGTTCGGCGCCGGCGGAAAGGCAGACCTTGGCGATGTCTTTCTCACTTGCCTCAAAACCTTCAGCCACGATGCGGATGGCGTGCGGAGCTGTTTCCGTGGCCGACAGGAGTGGCGCCAACAGCAGGAGGCAATGGGCGAGGGGGCGCACGAGGATGAACTCAAACTAGGCAGACCCTTTTAGATGACCAGCCGTATAACTGACCGAAACAAGCCGATTGGCTTGCCCGCCAACGAAAAGGGCCACCTTGCGGTGGCCCTTGGTTTCGGAGTGACTAAGCTCAGCCCTTCCAGATGCGGAGGAGGGCGTCGGCCATGTCGGACGGCGTGGCCGCGACGGAGATGCCGCACTCCTCGAAGATCTTGATCTTCGCGGCAGCGGTGTCTTCGGCTCCGCCGATGACGGCGCCGGCGTGGCCCATGCGACGTCCGGCCGGAGCGGTGGCACCGGCGATGAAGCCCGCGACGGGCTTCTTGCAGTGCTCCTTGATCCAGCGGGCGGCTTCGACTTCGGCGTTACCGCCGATTTCGCCGATCATGATGATGGCGTCGGTTTCCGGGTCGTCGTTGAAGAGCTTGATGACGTCGAGGTGCGAGGTGCCGTTGACGGGGTCGCCGCCGATGCCGACGCAGGTCGACTGGCCCTTGCCTCGGCAGGTGAGCTGCCAGACGGCTTCGTAGGTCAGGGTGCCGGAGCGGGAGACCACGCCGACGTTGCCGCGCTTGTGGATGTAACCCGGGGCGATGCCGATGCGGCAGCCGCCGGAGGACTTGTCGCCGCGACCAGGGGTCACGATGCCAGGGCAATTCGGTCCGATGAGGCGGGTGCGACGACCGGCCATGGCGCGCTTGGCGCGGACCATGTCACGGACTGGGATGCCTTCCGTGATGGCTACGGCGAGGTCGAGATCAGCGTCGAAGCATTCCAGGATGGCGTCGGCCGCGAAGGGCGGGGGGACGAAGATCGCGGAGACCGTGGCGCCGGTCTGCTTGGCGGCTTCGGCGACGGTGTTGAAGATCGGGACCTTCTTGCCGGCGTGTTCGAAGACCTGGCCGCCTTTTCCGGGGGTGACACCGGCGACGACCTGCGAGCCGTAGTCGAGCGACAGGCGGGCGTGGCGCGCGCCGAAATCGCCCGTGATGCCCTGGACGAGGATGCGGGTATCTTCTTTGACGAGAATAGACATGTGAGTGTGCGGTGAGGGGTTACTTGGCGTTGACCAGCTTCACGATCTTCTGGGCCGCGTCGGCCATCGAATCGCCCGACACGATGGTCAGGCCCGAAGCGGCGAGGGTGGCCTTGCCGGCTTCGACGTTATTGCCTTCGAGGCGCACCACGAGGGGCAGCTTGAGGCCGGTCTCCTTGACCGCCTCGATGATGCCCGTGGCGATCACGTTACAGTCCATGATGCCGCCGAAGATGTTCACCAGGATGCCCTTCACGTTGGCGTCGCCCAGGATGATCTTAAAGGCCGCCGTCACTTGGTCCTTGGTCGCGCCGCCGCCGACGTCGAGGAAGTTGGCCGGGCTGCCGCCGAAGTGCTGGATGATGTCCATCGTGGACATCGCGAGGCCGGCGCCGTTGACGAGGCAGGCGATGTTGCCGTCGAGGGCGATGTAGGAGAGGCCGAACTTCGAGGCTTCGATCTCCTTGGCGTCCTCTTCGTTGAGGTCGCGGAGGGCGACCACGTCAGGGTGGCGGAAGAGGGCGTTGTCGTCGAACGACACCTTGGCGTCGAGGGCGAGGAGCTTGCCTTCCTTCGTGACCAGGAGCGGGTTCACTTCGACCATCGCGCAATCCTTCTCCCAGTAGAACTGGTAGAGCTTCGTCACGAGGTTGACGCACTGCTTGAAGAGGTCGCCGGAGAAGCCGAGCGAGAAGGCGATCTGGCGGGCCTGGAAGGCCTGAAGGCCGACGGCCGGGTCGACCTGCACCTTGAAGATCTTCTCGGGGGTATGGTGGGCGACGTGTTCGATCTCCATGCCGCCTTCGGTGGAGGCGACGATGACCGGGAAGGAGGTCGCTCGGTCGAGGAGGATGGCGAGGTAGTACTCGTCATCGCGGCCGTCCGGGCGCTTGCCCAGGTTAGCGGCTTCGGTGAAGTAGATCGTCTGGACCTTGCGGCCGGCCTCGCCGGTCTGCGCGGTCACGAGGGTGTTGCCGAGCATCGCCTTGGCGTTCTCGAGGGCCTTCTCCTTGGTCGGGGAGAACTTCACGCCGCCCTTGAAGCCGTCGGTGAAGGTGCCTTTGCCGCGGCCGCCGGCGTGGATCTGGGACTTCACCATGATGCCACCGGCGGTGTCGATCTTGGCGAGCGCGCCTTCGAATTCGGCGGCAGAGGTGACCGCCACGCCCTTGGGCACGGCGACGCCGAACTGCGCGAACAGTTCTTTGGCTTGGTATTCGTGAATATTCATGGAAACGGAACGAGGCTGACGATTAACCCTTCAGATCAGCTTCCTTGGCCTTGAGGTTCTTTTCGATCTCGGCCGTGAACTTGTCGGTGTGCGTCTGGATCTCCTTCTCGGAGCGCTTCAGGTCGTCGTCGGTGACCGTCTTGTCCTTGTTGCCCTTCTTGAGGAGCTCGAGGGCATCGCGGCGGGCGTTGCGCACGCGGACCTTGCCTTCTTCGGCCATCTGCGTGGCGCGCTTGGCGAGTTCGAGGCGGCGTTCGCCGGAAAGGGACGGGACCGGGCAGCGCATGAAATTACCCTGCGGGACGGGATTGATGCCGACGTTGGCGGCCATGATCGCCTTGCGGATGTCATCCATCACGCCCTTGTCGAAAGGCTGGACCACGATCGTCTGGGCGTCCGGCGTGGTGATGGCGGCCATGTCCTTGAGGCGCTGCGTCATGCCGTAGGCTTCGATGTGGACCTGGATGTTCTCGATCATGAGCGGCGAAGCCTTGCCGGTGTGCAGCGTGGCGAATTCGTGGGAAGTGTGGT
>JBIKIO010000242.1:0-5430 GCA_044361555.1 Opitutales bacterium | reverse complement strand
GAGGCTGGCATCCATTTATTAGCGGCGTCGAAGATGGTGGCGAGGTAGTCGTACTGCCACTTGGGCATCTTGTCCCTGGTCACTTTGCTTCTGCTGCTGTTGAACCATGTTTCCGAGGCCCACGCGAAGTACTCCCGCTTCGTCTTCAGGTTGTAGTTCCCCGCGTTGCTGGAGAAGACTTGGTCTGACCTCTTCTGTAATTCGAGCTTCATCTCTATTGAGTGCCCGAACTCATGGGCAGGGATATTCCATCCCCTGAAAAACTCATTCCCTTGATCGTCGCGCGCCATATGGTTGATCAGGTCCGCAGTCAGTAGTGTGACATTCTTCCCCCCTGCATTACGTTGGTTAGGAACGCTCCCCAATTCACCCAGATCCGGGTCTTTGCTGCCGATAAGGCAGATATGGTGACCGGCGAATTTCGCGCGGTCTTGCGGGCTCTTGAGGGCGGATATCATGTTGTCGATAAACTCGGCCACTAGCAGCATCTTCTCGTCACTGACCTCAGTCGTGCCAAGAATATGGACGTCGTACGTTTTTGCGTTAAAGTACTTGGTGTACTTGTATAGCCGCGGCCATCCAATGCTTTTTAGGGCTGCGGGGGGATTGCTAATGCGCCGATCTTTTTCTGGCGGCAGCGACGCCCCTTGTGATGGCAAACATAGACTCGCGGCTATCGCGGTTAGGGTCAGCAGGTTTCGGATACGGCTTGAGCGGAACATGAGTAGGGGAGTAGGTGTCTTTTTATTCAGTTAACGCTCCCGCGTCCACGCTGAAGGGAAACGCGATGGGGTCAGGCCGTTACCAAAGCATCCTGATACCAAACCCGCCCTAAACCTTAGTTTTTAGTATCAGCGTCTCTCCGGTAACGGCCTGACCCCGTGTTCGGCCTCCTTGGGATTGTAAGCCTATATGGGCAATGAGGGATTGCCCGGGTGGAGATCAAGAAATCCATTCAGGGGTAACACCTTAGCGCCCACCCTCGTCTTTCATCGACCGCTTACAGCCGAGGGATTTTGAGCCAGCAGCACCTTAGCCCGATTCTGAGCCTCGAGGATTATCTGATTAGGCGTAGATCCCGGATAAGTTTGCGCGATAGACTCAAATTCGGCGACCAGCAGGGCTGCACCAGGTGCCTTGTTGTGTTCAGCAAGGTAAAGCCAGGCCAAACCTTCAGCTGGCTCAGGCGGCAGGCCATAACCACGAAACAAGGCCTTAGCTAACTCGACCTGCGAGACACGATGGCCCTTCTTCGCAGCCTTTTCACGCCACTCAGCTGCCGAACCAATGTTCTTAAGCACTCCGTTCCCATTGGTATATCCCAAGGCTACTTCTGCCATGGCCTCAGGAACACCTTCCTTGGCCGCCTTAAGATAATAATGAAAGGCTAACTCTTTCTTGTCGGGCAAGATTGAGACGTGGTCGGCATACATAACCATTCCATAGCTGGAGCCTTCATCGGCTGCGCGCTTATACCATTTGACCCTCTCCTTCGCAGTCTCGGCCTTCTTCGCCATCACCAGGATACACCGGACATCGCCGGCTTCAGCAAGCTGCCTGACGTTCACATCGGCTTCAGATTCGTAAAAAAACGTGTAATATACCCACCAGACGCAGGCCATGATCGCGATGGAAGCGACGACTAAGTTAACAGACATTATTCTAGTTATAATCGGCGAAGCCGGGTGGCAAACCCCAACAATCAATAGGCAAGAACCCCAGTAAATCCACTTCTCCAAAAACTACCTTACGACCGGGTGGGAATAAACCCCTGGGCTTGTAAGCCTATGGGGGCAATGAGGGGTTGCTCGTCCACCAATGGATCGGCCTAACCCTCCATCTGCCAAGGGTGGACGTAATCAAACGGCAAAGGCTGCCGCGGGGCGTTAAGGTAGCGTTCGAAATCCTTCTCGAAGCAGCCACGGAGGAAGGTTTCGAGCTTGAGCCCCTTCATGCGGAAAAGCCCGCCACCTATGCTTGCCCCGAAATCAGCCCAACCAGCATCCTGGGTGAAGAAGGCCAAGTATTCGGGATCAGAAAATGAGACTACGTAAAAGTCCCTACGCTTTTCAGGCCCAAAATGACTGCGGACAATTAGCTGAACACCTAAGCGCTGATGACGATAGGCGAGAACCCCAGCGGCATCACGGGTTCCTGGCGTCACCCAACCCGTCCGTCCGGCGATGGCCTCGATTTCCGACTCGCTGGTGATATCACGATAGTTGCTCATGGGAATAAGATGATTGAGGCAGTAAACCACAGTGAACGCAGGTGAACTCGACACGAGCCTTTCCGACGCCATCGGCGCCCTCGCCTCAAGCCTCCTCGTCCTCGGCGTCCTCTGGACCTTCTGCTGGTGGTTATGGAGGAGGAAGGTCTTTATCAGGATATAAGGCGCACCGGTCAGCCTAAGGGGTCAGGCCGTACCTTTGGTGAGCTGAACCAAAAGGTGCATGAAATCTTTAGTTTTCGGTTCAGGCACAGTTAGGGTACGGCCTGACCCCGTTGGCTCGTTCCTTGGTCGGCCCCCTGACTGGAGCCTCTACTTGCCCTTGCCAGCATTCCCGTGCTTAGGCTCATCATCAACAAGACTAAGAAGCTGAACCAAGCGAGATCTCGCAAACTCGAGTTCCTTGGTTCTTTCCTCCAGCGCTTTACGCCGTTCAGCGGACTTGTCTCTCCTATATTTTTCTGCGGCGCTGTTCAGGCGGGCCATTGTATCGTCTCGGGAAAAACTAAATGCCGTCCATTGAAATTCCGAGCCATCCCAAAGCCCTATTTCCTTAAGAATCTCACGATTTGTCTGCACAGCTTCTTCTTTCGGCCGAGTTTCCAGCTCTGCGATTAATTTCTTAGTGGCCTCGATTTGGATAAGCCTCTCCTTACGTAAGGTCTCCCTGAATTTAAGTTCCTCGAGCTGCGCCGACCTCGTAGCGACGGCGATAATATCGGCTTCCTTCTGGGCTGCTTTTTGCGCGGCTTCCCGCTGCACTTCAGCAAGGACGTCTTTCTCATCCTTGCAGCCCGTTTGAAGCAAGATAGCCGAACCAAGCAGGGGTAATATCAAGAATCTCATTTAAAGAAACCTAGGAAGCGAGATGTATCACATCAAGACATACCTAAACATCGCTAAGTTAAAATCTGCATGTAATCCAGACAAGCACCCACTCGATGCATATGCTGCCGATGTCCCATCCTGCCAACAAGCGAGCATGCGCATACCGACAACCGCGGATACCTAAAGCATCACCCTGCCCTGCGGCCGGGCGGGAATAAACCCTGGGGAGTAGCTCACGGGTTCCCCCAGAGGCCATGCGTTAGAATTTGGGTTTTCCAAAAAGCTCTCCCTACAGACTGTGCCGCGTGCCCCCAAAGGGATCTAATGGTGCGGCGACAATCAGCCTCGCATACTGTATAAACACAGTAAATAAGGAGTCATGCTCTTCTTCGCCGCATGCCTTTACTCTGCTTACCTGATCCAAAGGCACGTAAGCGGCAAAAAGGCTTACCTACTGGCACCTGTTGGTTCTTTCTTATCCTCGCTTATCAGCATCCTGATTGGCGCTTTTATTTTAGCGCCTCTCCTAAATAGCGAAGTTGACGGCAAGCAGGCCGTGCTGACCTGTGTATTACAGACATTCTGGGGGACGTGCATAGTAATCTTCGCCATTGGCTATTATCACCGGAAGAAAGAAGAAACAGCCGCTAAAAATGACCAGGTCTTCTAAGCACTCAAATATTATGATTAACTCACTGAACCTTCTGGTACTTGGATCCATCCTCCTCGTCTCGCAACACAGCCATGCACTAGCCGGGACGTCCGAAAAGGAAGTCCAGGCGTTCACAGTAATAAAACTTAAGTCCGACAAGGGTGACGCACAGGCGCAGTATGATACTGCCATTGCGTACTTTAAAGGAGATGGTGTTGTTAAAGATCCGATCGCGGCGGCAAGCCTGCTCGAGAAGTCAGCCAACGCAGGCCTGCCTCAGGCTCAGTATGATTACGCCTTTTTCCTGTCCCAAGGGATAGGACTACCGGCCAACCTTCCCCTCTCGGTGCATTGGTACAAAAAAGCCGCGGAACAAGGCCACGGGAGTGCGATGCTTAACCTAGGGCTCTGCTACGCCAATGGGCTGGGAGTACCGATCAACAACACTGAAGCCTTCACCTGGCTTCGCCTTGCCTCCGAAAAGGGGATATTAAACGCGCAATGCGCAGTCGGAGGGATGTACGCAACTGGCAGGGGGGTCAGCAAGAGCGACGAAGAAGCGTTTAAATGGTTCGAGAAAGCGGCAAATGGAGGCTTTCCCCCAGCACAGCACGCTCTCGCAGAGTTTCACGAGAATGGAATGGGGACCATGAAAAATAGAGTTGTCGCAATAACCTGGTATAGAAAAGCAGCCGTTCAGGGCTATGCGCTTTCCCAATTCAAACTAGGTACGCGCTTACTATCCGGGGATGGCACCCAAAAGGATCCAGTCGAAGCTATCAGTTGGCTCGAGAAATCGGCCGCCCAAGGCAACGCGGATGCGATGGCTAACCTTGGCCACTGCTACGAAAATGGCTTGGTCGGAACCAAAGACGTGCCTAAAGCGGTCGCGTGGTATAAGAGAGGCGCCGAATTGGGATCAGACGTAGCGCAACATAATTTAGGCGTTTGCTACCAACATGGGAAAGGGGTCCAAGTCGACGCTAAGCTCGCGCTGGAGTGGTATCATAAATCAGCCGCACAAGGCTATGCCCCGGCGCAGATGAACATAGGCAGATGTCACGATCTTGGCTTTGGCGTTCCGCAATCCCAAAAGGAGGCATTCAACTGGTACAAAAAAGCATCCGAGGCAGGTCATATGGAGTCACAATACAATCTCGCGGTGTGCTACAGGAACGGACGTGGCGTAGCGAGAGATGACAAGGAAGCGGTGAGGCTTTATAGGCTTTCCGCGGCAAAAGGTTTCCCGCAGGCGCTGTCTAACCTAGGGTCCTGCTACCTTAAGGGTAACGGCGTCGAGGAAAACGAGACTGAAGCCTTTGCTTACTTCACGCTGGCTGCAGAAACGAGAGAGGTTGCCCGGACGATTTTGGCCAGCATGACCGCCAGGCTTTCAGCGAGTGAAATAGCAGCAGGCCGGAAGCGCGCCAAAGAGATCCAGCAGGAGATCGATGCCAACAAGGACAAGTAGGCCGAACGGTTGAGCGCATTCCTAGATACCGCCGTAGCGTTATCTTGCTTAAACTCCCCTTCCCTGCCTGACCCTGCGGCCGGGTGGGAATAAACCCCTGGGATTGTAAGCCTATGTGGGCGCGAAGGCGGAGCCTTCGAGGGGGCAAGCTGGCATGCGGGCAAGTTGGCGTGGGGATATACAGCGGACGCGACGCCGTCGCGCCCCTACCAAGCAAAAGGACAGCACGTGGTGCTGTCCCTACCTTAG
>JBIKIO010000097.1:0-5537 GCA_044361555.1 Opitutales bacterium | reverse complement strand
GCGTCAGGTGATACCTTCAAGAACCAACAATTCGTCTTCGGTGCCCGTTATGCGATGGCTCTGGGTGAAGGCTTCACGGCCACTCTCGCCGCGAATAAGTTCATCAGCGATTTCGATCCGCAAGCGAGCTTTGCCACTGCACCGGCCCGTGCCGCTTTGGCAGAACGCTTCGACGGCTCGCCTTTCTCCGTCGGCCTGACCCTCGCTTATGCTCCGACGGATAACGTGTCGATCCACCTCACCTACGCCACGGAAGACTCCCTCCTTGGTTTGGCTGGCGCCGATAACACGCTCAGCTTCGGCGTGCGCGCGACCTTCTAAGCCACGTCCGCACTGACGAGAGGGGCGGGAGGACCGCCCTGATCAAAAGCCCGCCCGTTGAATGCCGTGCGGGCTTTTCTTTTTTCGGCGAGCAGCCGCCGGCCGGGCAGGCCAATAATGCGTCCAGCGCTAATATAAAATATCTTCCCCTACGGGGAATAGGGCGGGGGAGTGTCCCGCCGTGGGGTGTTTTCGGAAACCTAGGGTATACTACCGACCTCATGCCCCGCTATACCCTGCAATCCGCCGCCTTCCTGAATAACACCCGGCCGGTCATCTGGCTCGATGTCGAGAAGCGCAAAGCGGACCCGGAGCCGGCGCTGACCTCCGTGCATTGGGCCGACGGCCTGAAGACGTATGCCCACGATGCAATCCTCGCCGCTTCGGCCAAGGCCCGCGGTCTGGAGTTCCAGCCCTGGGCGCAGTTGGCGACGAGGATCGTCGAGGTGGCGATCGCCACGGACTCGCTCATCGCCGGCTACAGCATCCCGGAGCGCGATCTCCTGATGGAGTCTTGTCCGGAGCATGCGGAATGGATCAAGGAGCATTACCTCAACGCCAACGCGGCGAAGTGGTTCAGGAACAACCGGCCGAAGCTTTACGCGGAGGCGTGCCGCACGGCGGGCGAGCACCGTAATCCGGGTCTGAAGGATTTCCTCATCCAGCCCGCGGTCGGTTATGAATATAAGCGCTACCTGCTCGACGTGCAGCCGGGGTCGATCCTCGGCCGGATGCGCAAGCTGCTCGCCAAGCGCGCCGGCGTGCACCGCGAGCTCACCAACGAAGCCAGGCGCGATTGGACTAATCTCATCGAGTATAACCGTCAGGATGTCTTAGGCATGATCCATGTCGTCGCCTATGCGAGAGGCGACGGTAGGACGGGCCAAGGTCATGGAAAGCCGGCGAGCGTATGATTATTTCGACAAAAGGTGGTCGGTTCACCCCACGATCACGTATTGATATCCACCCCGCGTTCCGTGGAATGGGACCGTGTCCAACACCCCGGACATGCCCCCCCGTGAACATGAGGCGGAGCCTTTGGCCCGCCCCAAGCGCACCCTATGGCAACGCCTCGGGGGCGAGGGCTTGGCCTTGTCGGTCATCTTGCACTGCTTCCTCGTGCTGATCGCCGTCATCTGGGTCGTCTCGACGGTCACGAACAGCGCCGGCAAGAAGGATCCGAACACCTTCGCCACGGGCGCGGGCGGCGGCTCCGGCGGGACTAAGGCTAAGGAGTTCAAGACCAAAGCCGTCCCGAAGAACATCAAGTCGCTCGCCAAGACCAACACGCGCATCACGAGCAAGAACGCCAACGCCACGCTGGCGGTGGCCAGCCTGCCAAGCCTGTCCAACCCGCTGCTCAGCGCCGGCGCGATCGGCGGCGGCTCCTCGAAGGGCTTTGGCGGCGGGACGGGCGGCGGCATCGGTTCCGGCAAGGGCCTCGGCGTCGGCGGCGGCCGGAATTTCGTCTCGCTATTCGGCGGCCGTGGTGGCGCCGGCACCGCTCTCCTCGGACAGTTCTGGGACATCAAGCGCCCGAAGGACCCGAAGCAGCCTCCCCTGATCAAGCTCACTCCGGGCAGGGGCGGCTATGGTTACACCGAGCAGGAGATCTCCGAGTATTTCAAGGCCATCCGCTCAGTCATCAACCGTGGAGATCCGAGCGTCGCGCTGGGAAAATATTTCCGCGCCGACGCGATGCTGTCCGCCCACGGCATCTTCCAGCCCACGATGGATGCGAGCGAAGCCCCCAAGGCGTTCGGCGTAGAGAAGGAGGTCGCCCCGGTGCTCTGGCTCGGCGTGTACCAGGCCAAGATCAGCGCGCCTTTCGCGGACAGTTTCCGGTTCGTCGGCGGTTGCGACAACGTCCTGGTCGTCATCGCCAACGGGCGGATCGTGCTCGACGGCAGCCTGAAGCATACGCCTGGCGCTTCGGCGAAGCATTACTATGCTGCGGGCTGGAAGCAGACCACGCCGCCCGTGACGGGCGCCGTCCAGAGGCCGGCCACGAACAACTTCCCCTTCATCTACGGCGATTGGATCCAGATGGGCCCGAATTCCACCACCGACATCACCGTCATCCTCGGCGAGACCGGCGGCAAGTACGGGGCTTTCCTCTGCATCGATTATAAGTCCGCGGCCTGGCATAAGGGCGGCTCCCTGCCGCCTGGCGGCATCCTGCCGGTCTTCCTCGTCGGCAAGCCGGATAAGGAATTCAAGGACCTCGTGATGAAGGCCGGGGCGGAGAACAACGTGATGCCTTACCTGGACGGGCCGATCTTCACGCCGAAGCGCCTCGGCCTCTCTGTCCCGAGGTAAGGGCTTACTGCCGAGCGTCCGTCCGCTCGCAACGACGTCGTCTCGCCCCTGCCATGCGGCCGCCATTCGGCGGCCTGGCTTTATCCCCGGCCCTAGCCCATTCAGCCCTCGATTCAGTCCTCTACGCATTCATCGACTCAGCCCTCTACACGGCTGCCCCACCCTCAGGGTTGCGGGAGCGGTGGGCTTAGGTAAGGTGAGTGCATGAAGCGACTGCCCCTGTTCGTGCTCATGCTGTTGACCGTCGTCGGTCAGGCGGCTGAAGAAGCGCGTCGTGGCATGGTCGCCGCGGTGCATCACTTGGCCAGCGAGGCGGGAGTTGAGATCATGCGACAAGGCGGCAACGCGGTCGACGCGGCGGTCGTCACGGGTCTCGTGCTCGGCGTGGTCGATAGCCATAACTCTGGTCTCGGCGGTGGCTGCTTCCTGCTGCTCCGGCTTCCTTCTGGCGAGATTATCGTCCTCGATGGACGCGAGACCGCGCCGGCGGCTTCGACGCCCGACATGTTCATGCGCAATGGCCATGCCGTACCCGAGCTCAGTCGCACCGGCGCCCTTGCGGTCGGCGTCCCCGGGCAGGCCGCAGTCTTTCATGAAGCGGTGACGCGTTACGGCAAGCTGCCGTGGAAGGTGCACTGCGAGATGGCTGCCAAGATTGCCGAAGACGGTTTTCCCCTATCCCGCGCCTATGCGTCGCGCATCGTCGCCGTTGCCAAGGACCTTGCCACATTCCCATCATCCCGCGCGATCTTCCTGCATGCCGACGGATCTCCGCTCAAGGAAGGCGAGATCCATAAGCAGCCCGAACTTGCGAAGACCTTGCGTGCGCTGGGGGCCGGCGGACCTGATTGGTTCTATCGTGGCCCGTTCGCCCAGGCCGCGGCCAAGTGGATGCGTGAGAACGGCGGCCTCATCACTGAGGCGGATTTTGCGGCCTACGCTTTCAAGCGCCGCACCCCGCTCGAGACCACTTACCATGGTCGCCGCATCGTCGGCATGCCTCCGCCCAGCTCCGGCGGCGTACACGTCGCGCAGATTCTGAACATCCTCGAAGCCAAGGGCCCCATCCGCGCGGCAGACGCCCCGCACGTCATTGCTGAAGCTATGAAACTCGCTTTTGCCGATCGTGCGTTCTGGTTGGGCGATCCTGCGTTCACCAAGGTGCCGCGCGGACTAGCCGACAAGGATTACGGCCAGAGCCTTGCCGCGAAGATCGACGTCACCAAGGTCACGAAGGTCAAGGACCACGGCACGCCGGCGCGCGCGGATGAGCATGTCTTTGAAAAGCACACCACGCATTTTTCAGCGGCCGACGCAGCGGGCAACTGGGTCGCCTGCACCTCGACCATCAACACCTCTTATGGCTCCAAGGTTGTCGTCCCGGGTACGGGCGTCGTGTTGAATAACCAGATGGACGATTTCGCCTCCGAGCCTGGCGCCCCGAACGCGTTTGGTCTGGTCGGTGCGGAAGCTAATCTCCCTGCGCCCGGTAAGCGACCGCTCTCCAGCATGTCACCCACGCTCGTCTTCGAAGGCGATCGCCCTGTGCTCGCGATTGGTGCGGCCGGCGGACCGACGATTATTTCACAGACGCTCCTGGCGCTGCTGCATACCCTGGACGAGGGCGACACCCCGGCGCAGGCCTTAGCGCGTCCGCGTTTCCATCAGCAGTGGAGTCCGGATGAACTGCGGGTCGAGAAGTCGATGCCCGAGGCGATGAAGGCAGACCTCCGTCGCCGCGGCCATGTGCTGAACGAAGTGGACACCATCGGTTCGACCCAGGCTGTCGGCCAACCGGCCAAGGATGGTCCGTTCGTCGGTGCGCATGATCCGCGTTCGCGCGAAGGTCGGGCGGTAGGGTGGTGACGAAGGCGAAGCCTTCGAGGGGGCAGGCTGGCAGGGGGACATGGGGGCAAGGGGTGTTGCCTCCATTGCAGGTGGCGGGTGGCGGGCAGCGTCGCGACGGTGTCGCGACCGAAGGGTAAGACGATCCGCGGACGCGTGCGCCGACGCGTCCCTACCTAAGGGTTGCGGGTGCGGCGACGGGAGGCATAAAGGAGCCATGAGATACCCCTTGTTCGCGTGGTTCGTCATGGCCGCGTGCGCCGTTACGGCGAAACCACTGCAGGTCTATATCCTCGTCGGGCAGTCGAACATGGAAGGCCATGCGAGGGTCGAGACGATCGACTATATCGGTGAAGATCCCGCGACGGCGCCGTTGCTGAAGCGCATGCTTGGTCCCGACGGCAAACCGGCCGCCGCGAAGAATGTGTGGATCACCTATCTCACCGGCAGTGGCGATAAGAACGGCGAAGGCTTCGGTCCGCTGACGACCGGTTACGGTTCGCGGCAAGATCCGGCGAAGGACGGCGGCAAGATCGGGCCGGAGTATACGTTCGGACTCGCGATGGAGCGCGCCGGCCAAGGCCCCGTCCTGCTCATCAAGGCCGCTTGGGGCGGCAAGTCGCTGAACTACGATTTCCGTTCACCGGGCGCCGGGCCGTATCCGCGGACTGCCCGCGACCTTGAGACCGACAAGCATCCGCTCGCCGACGCCGGTCATTACTATCGCCTCATGCTCGCACATGCCAAACAGGTGCTCGCCAATCCGGGACGCGTCTGCCCGGCGTACGATCCGAAAGAGGGCTACCAGCTGGCCGGCTTCATCTGGCTTCAGGGCTTCAACGACATGGTCGACTCGAATTTCTATCCCAAGCAGCCCAAGGGCGCGCCGGGTAACCGGTTCGCGCTTTATTCCGAATACATGGGAGCGTTCATCCGCGACGTCCGCAAGGACCTCGGTGCGCCCAGGCTGCCGTTCGTCATCGGCGTCATGGGTGTCGGCGGCAAGGACCCGGGCAGTGACGACAACCTCGCCTTCCGCGAGGCGATGGCCG
>JBIKIO010000096.1:0-5599 GCA_044361555.1 Opitutales bacterium | reverse complement strand
CGCGGCCGCCGTCGAACTGGTCGCGCGCTCGCCGCAAGGCCAGGCCGCCGTCGCCTCCGCCACGGCCGCCGAATCGCGCGGCGTCCCCATCCTCGCCCGCGGCATCCAGGATCGCCGCGACAACGCGACGCGTTTCTTCGTCATCGCCAAGTCCGCCAACGCGGTGGGCGCTCCCGACGAGGTCACGAGCGTCGTCCTCACCCTCAAGCATGAACCCGGCGCCCTCCAAGGCGCGCTCGCGGCCTTCTCTGACCGCGGCATCAACCTGATCCGTATCGAATCGCGTCCGAGCCATCGCCGCGCCTGGGAGTACCTGTTCTTCATCGATTTCCCGGGACACTGGGAGGCGCCGGCGGTCCAGGCGGCCATCGGCGAGCTGAAGCCCCGCTGCGAGGTCGTGAAATGGCTCGGTAGCTACCCCCAGACCGCCGGATGAGCCGCCGCGCGCTCGGCGGCTTGATGCTGGCCGTGCTGGTCGCGGGAGTCCTGTGGTCTGGTTTTGCCTGGTGGCGCGCGTGGTCCGCTCCGCTCGTCACCGTCGTGCTCCGCCCGTCCTTCTCCGTCGAAGGCATCGCCACCGGCACGCCGGTCCGCGTCAAAGGCGTCGTGGTCGGGCAGGTGGTCTCCATCGGCCTCGACCCCGACACGGACGGGCGCCTACGCCCGCTCGTCAATCTGAGCCTCGACCCGGCCGCGCTCGAAGATCGCGGCTTCGCCGACCGGCTCCGAGGCGACCGACTCGGCGAAGAGGTCGCCCGCGGCCTCCGTGCTCGGCTGATCACCGTCAACCCGTCTTCCGGCCTGCTGCAGGTCGAACTGGTCTGGGACACCGCCGCGGCCCCGCCGACGGCCGCCCTGCGGCGCGATGAGATTCCTCCCGTCGGTGATGCGTATGGCCGTCGGCTCGAAGGTTTCGTCGACCAGCTCGAGCGCCTGGCGCAGGCCGACCTGGTCGGTCTGGCCGCCGAACTCGACCGGGACCTCGACCGCTGGTTGATCGCCGCCGATCCGGAACGCGCCGCCCGTTTCTCCGCGGACTTGGTGGCGCGCACCGCGTCCGTCCGCGATGCCACGGCGGCCGAAGCTTTGGGCGAACGTGCCTTGCGTTTCGCCGAAGCCTCCCGCCGGCTCCGCGCAGCCGTCGAGAAAACGGAACAAGGACTCGACGACGAGACGCTCGCCCTCCTGCAGGTTCGCCTCGCCGACGCCGCCGCGGCCTTGGCTTCCTTCGGCGCCGCCCTCGAGGGTTCGCAGTCGAGCATGACTTCTGCGGCCGGCGATCTTTCCGGGGTCTTCCGTGCGGTCTCCGACGGCGCCCGGACCTGGAAGAAGAAGGCCGCCGGACTGACGACCGAGCCTCAGCCCCGCTGAGGGAACAGGCTTGCGGCGGACCCCCGGAGCGGGGATAGGTGAGGGGCATTTTACCCGCCATGGCTGACCCGACCGACAAGATGGAATCCATCATCAACCTGTGCAAACGCCGCGGGTTCGTCTTTCCTTCCTCCGACATCTACGGCGGCTTCAACGGCTTCTTCGACTACGGCCCCCTCGGCGTCGAGCTGAAGAACAACATCAAGCAGGCCTGGTGGCAGGATTTCGTCCACCGTCGCGACGACATCGTCGGCCTCGACTCCTCGATCATCCACCACCCGACCACCTGGAAGGCGTCGGGCCACATCGACAACTTCACCGACCCTCTCGTGGACTGCAAGGAGTCCAAGATGCGCTACCGCGCCGATCAGCTCTTCTTCGCCCCGGTGCGCGTCGCCGGCGAGGTCATCGGTTACGTCTCCGTCCTCGAGGACGACGGCATGCAGGCCAAGGCCGACGAGATGGCCAACGAGATGAAGCGCAAGCTCGCCAAGCAGGGCGCGCTCGAGCCGGTCGTGCTTAAGGACTACACCGAGTCCACGCCCGAGGAACATGCCCTCGTGCCTTCGCCCGCCACGGGCAAGCCGGGTTCGCTCACGCCGCCCCGCTCGTTCAACATGATGTTCCAGACGTACGTCGGCGCCATGCAGGACGCCTCGGCCACCGCCTACCTCCGCCCGGAGACCGCGCAGGGCATCTTCATCAATTTCAAGAACGTCGTCGACACGGGCCGCGTGAAGCTACCTTTCGGCATCGCCCAGATCGGCAAGGCGTTCCGCAACGAGATCAACCCGCGCAACTTCATCTTCCGCTCCCGCGAGTTCGAGCAGATGGAGATCGAGTATTTCATCTCGCCCTCTGCGGACTGGTCGACCGCCCACAAGGATTGGATCGAAGGCTGCCTGGCCTGGTTCGAATCCATCGGCATCCCCCGCGCGAAGCTCTCCCTCTACCCGCACCCGACCGAGAAGCTGGCCCACTATTCCAAGGGCACCACGGACATCATGTTCGAATTCCCCTTCGGCGTGCAGGAACTCCAGGGCGTCGCCGCCCGCGGCGACTTCGACCTGACCCAGCACAGCAACGTCTCGGGCCAGAAGCTCGACTGGTTCGACGAGGCCGCCAAGGCCCGCTACATCCCGCACGTGATCGAGCCTTCCGTCGGCGTCGATCGCGTGTTCCTGGCGCTCCTCACCACGGCCTACCATGAGGACGAGGTCGAGGGCGAGAAGCGCGTCGTGCTCCGCCTCCCGGCCCGCGTCGCCCCGTTCAAGGCCGCGATCTTCCCGCTGGTGAAGAACAAGCCCGAGCTCGTCGAACGCGCCGAGGCCCTCTACCGCCGCCTCAAGAAGCGCCACAACGTCTTCTACGACGCCGCCGGCGCCATCGGTCGCCGCTACCGCCGCCAGGACGAGATCGGCACGCCTTACGGCATCACCATCGACTTCGAAACGATCGAGAAGGGCGCCGGCGTCACGGTCCGTGACCGCGACACGCTGGAGCAGGTGCGCATGACGGAGGACGAGGTCGTCCGCTTCCTCGACGACAAGGTCAACGGCTGACCTTCGCGGGCGCGCCCGCGAGATCTTCCGCCAGCCGGGCGATACGTCGCTTCCCGCACAGGGAGGCGGCGATCGTCAGGTTGCGGAGGCCTTGCGGCAGGTGCGCGAGGTATTCCGGGCGGCCCTTCTTATGGCCGAGGAAGCCGTAGGCGCCGCAGGCCTGCAGGAGGCGCTGCGTCGCGGCGACGTGGAAGTAATGCGAGAACTCGTCGCTGGAGCCCTTCCAGCCGGAGACTTCGCGCGCGTGGTCTTCGATCTCGATGCGCCAGAGGTCCATGTCGTTCCGCTTGAGGTACGGGTCGAAGGCGAGCGACGCGTAGTCGTAGAACATGCAGCCGTGACGCAGGCCCTGGAGGTCGACGAGCCAGGCGGACCCATCGCGCACCATGATATTCTGAGACTGGAAGTCGCGGTGGATCGTGACGACGGGCTGGCCCATGAGTTCCTTGGCGAGCGAGGCCATCTCGTCGGTGACGGCGCGGTCGGGCTTGCGGCCGCCGAGCACGTTGTCCTGGAAATACTGACGCTCCCACTGGTAGAGGTTCGGGCCGAAGGCCTCCATGAGCGTGACGCCCGCGGCGGCGAAGGCGTCGACGCCATGCTGGTGGATGGCGGCGACCTGTTCGAGCGCGGAGGCGAACGGCGCCCACGGGAACTCGGCGGCCTGCGCGAGCGACCAGAGGTCGGTGTCGCCGAGGTCTTCGATCACGAGCACGCCCGCGGCCTTGTCTTCCGCGAGCACCTGGGGGACTTGGATGCCGATCTTGTCGCGGAGCACGCCCGCGATGTCGCCATAGAGCCGGTTCTCGGGCCGGGAGTCGTCGTAGACGCACAGCACGGCGGTCTCGCCGGAGGGCTTGCGCAGGCGATGGAATTTGCGGCCGGAGCCGCCCTTGAGGACTTCGCCGCCGGCGGTCAGTTCGTAACCGTGGGCCTTCGCGGCGTCGGCCGGCGCGATGGCGCCGCGCACGGGCTTCTCCAGCTCGGCTTTCACGGACTGATATTCCTCGACGGTGCCGAGGTCATGCCAGGTCGCGGAGCCGTCGAGGAAGCCCTGGATGCTGCCGGGCTGCGCCTGCGTGCGGCGGAGGAAATGTTCGACGAGCGATTCGATCGTCGCCGGCACGCCTTGGGCGAAAGCCTTGGTGACGACGCAGACGCCGGTGTACTGGTAGGCGGGGTCCGTCTTGCCCAGACGGTCACGCAGGTCCGTCACGGCGCCCTCGTCGGTGACCCGGACGTTGCGGTTCGGGCCTTGTTCGCGGACCACCAGCGTGGCTTCGCCGCCGTTGTCGCGGTGATGGGCGACGGCCGCCGTGATGTCGCAGGAGGAGAGGATGTCGCCGTTCCAGACGACGAGGTCCTGATCGTCCGGCCCGAGTAGGCTGGCGATATTGGCGAGGCCGCCGCCGGTCTCGAGTAGTACGGGCTCATGCACGAGCTTCACTTCGGCGTCGCCGAAACGTCCGTCCGGGAAGGCCTGCGTCCAGGCTTCGGGGCAGTGGTGCGTGTTGATGAGGAAGCGGCGGGTGCCGGCCGCGCGCAGCTTTTCCATCGCCTGGAGGACCATGGGGCGGCCGCCGATCGGGAGCAGGGGCTTCGGGCAGTTTTCGGTGAGCGGACGCAGGCGCGTACCGAGGCCGGCTCCGAGGAGGAAGGCGGTGCGAGGGAAATCAGGCATGGGAAGAAGCGGCGCAGCCGGGGCAGATGCCGTAGACTTCCATCACGTGCGTCAGTTCGCCGAAGCCCTTGGCCTTGGCGGCGGCCTCGAGTCGGGAGGAATCGCAGCCGGGCAGGCGTTCGATGCGTCCGCAGCGGCGGCAGATGACGTGATGGTGGTGGTGTCCCGGGGTGACCAGGGCGTAAAGGCTGCGACCCCGTTCGAGGGGATGGCGTTGGACGATGCCGGCGTCGTCCATGGCGCCAAGGCTGCGATAGATCGTGACGAGGTCCAGTTTGTCGTCGCCCGCGGCTTCATGAACCTGCTCGGCGCTGAGCGGATGCTTGGCGGCGGCGAGGACCCGCAGCATCGTCAGCCGAGGCGAGGTGATCCGCATGGCCTTTTCCTTCATCCGCAGGAGGGCGGTCTCGACACGGTCGCCGGAGCCCGCCCCGCAGCAATCTTCGTCGTGGCGGTGGCCGGGGGACATGGCTTCCAAGGTTTGGGCAGGTTTATGACGAGGCAACAACGAATGGCCACTTGCCTCCCGCCCGGGTCTGGCTTGGCTGGATATGTCCATGTCCGACTGTCCGGCCCAACCGACCCCACTCCGCGAACTCTGCCCGGTCGCCTGGCAGGATTTCGTGTCCACGGATCCGTTCCCGTTGGAGCTCGGCGGCGAACTGCCCGGCCTGACCTTACGTTACGAGACCTACGGCACGCTGCTGCCGGACAAGTCGAACGCGATCCTCGTCCCGCACGCCCTGAGCGGCGACCATCACGTCGCCGGCCGCTACGCCGCCGACGACCGTAAGCCGGGTTGGTGGGATTGCTTCGTCGGTCCGGGCAAGGCCATCGATACCGACCGCTTCTTCGTCGTCGGGGTGAACTGCCTCGGCGGCTGCCAAGGCTCGACCGGCCCGCTCTCGACCGACCCCCGCACGGGCCGCCCGTACGGCGGCTTCTTCCCGGAGATCACCCTGGGCGATATCGTCCGGGCCCAGCG
>JBIKIO010000094.1:0-5634 GCA_044361555.1 Opitutales bacterium | reverse complement strand
CGAACTCGATCGCGCCGGCCGGGCAGGCCTGCTGGCAGGCGACCTTGATGGCGCCGTCGCGGACGTTGATGTCGGCCGAATTGCGGGCGCGGACCTTGGCCTGGATCTTGGCTTCCTGGATGCGCTGCACGCAGTAGGTGCACTTTTCCATGACGCCACGCATGCGCACGGAGACGTCGGGATTCTTCTGGAGCTGCGGGAGGTCAGCCGGATCCTTGACGGTCTTCTCCGGTCCGAGAGGACCTTCGTAGTAGTGGCCGTCGACGCGCTTGTTGAAGTCGAGGAAGTTGAAGCGACGGACCTTGTACGGGCAGTTGTTCGCGCAGTAGCGGGTGCCGATGCAACGGTTGTAGGCCATCGTGTTGAGGCCCTGGTCGTCGTGGACGGTGGCGTTGGCGGGGCAGACGGTCTCGCACGGGGCGGTCTCGCAATGCTGGCACGCGACGCCCATGAAGGTGACCTGCGGGTCCTCGGGGATCACGTTGCCGGCGGCGGCGCGGCCGTCGAAGAAGTAGCGGTCCAGGCGGATCCAGTGCATGTTACGTCCCTTGAGCACCTGCTCGCGGCCGACGACGGGGATGTTATTCTCGGACTGGCACGCCGTCACGCAGGCGTTGCAACCCGTGCAGGTGTTGAGGTCGATCGACATGCCCCACTGCTGGAGCGCAGGGAACTTATCTTCGTGGCCCTGCCAGACGGCGACGTTCGGAGCGACGGCGTGCGCCGGGTGCTCGTAGGCGGAATTTCCGCGCGGCGTGGTGATGGCCTTCTGAGCCGGGGCCATCTTGCCATCCTTGCCGTAGACGGCCGGAGCGTGGCCATCGATGCCGAGCTTGGCGAAGTCGGCGTTCTTCCTGAGGTCCTCGACGTTGCCTTCGCGGATGATGTCGCGGCCTTCCATCGACCAGTGGTCCTGCATGTTGCAGACGGCGACGGTGGCTTCGGAGAGCGTGAACTGGGCGCCGGTGCGCACGGAAGGCTCGGCGGCGGAGACGAGCGGGTAGGCGTCAAAGCCGTTGCCGGTGACGCGCCCAGCGAGGCGTTCGTCGACGCGCGTGGCGACGCGGCCGGCGACGCGACGGCCGAAGCCGAGCTGCAGGCCGATGGTGTGGTCAGCCATGCCCGGCATGATGAACACGGGACCGGTGACGGACTTGCCGCCGACGGTGACGGTGGCGACGCGGCAGATGAGGCGGCCGTCGACGAGCTGGTTGATATTACGGTTAAGGGCTCCGGTGTGAAGGAAGTCGGCTTCGCCACCGATCTTATTGATGAGCGCAACGGACGGCTCGATGGCGAGCTTCGCGGCGAACTTCGGGCTGACGAGGATGACGTTCTCCCAGACGGTCTTGGACATGGGATCCGGAGCCTCGGCGAGCCAGCCGTTGTTGGCGGCGAGGCCGTCGCCGGAGTGGACGCTGGGGAGGAGACGGACTTCGAGCGCGTCGAAAGAGAGGGCCGGGGCGGCGAAGGCCTTGAGCTGGGCGACGCCGACGGCGGGCTTGGCCGGGGCGAAGGCGGTGCCGGCGAGCACGCCTTCGGCGAGCCAGGCGGCGAAGGCTTCGTCGGTGACGTTCTTCGAAAGCGCATTGAAGGTCTCGCGGACGAGCGCGTGCGGCTGCTTGTCGGAACCGGCGAAGGGCGCGAGGACGTCGAGCTCGGTGACCGTCGCGAACAGCGGGTCGATCATCGGCTGGACCGGCACGTAGGTGCCGTCGAGGGTGCGGCCGTCGGACCAGCTTTCGAGGTAGTGCGACGAAGCGAGGAAGGTACCGGCGGCGGCCTTCACGGCGGCCGAGGTCTCATCGAAGGAAGGACCGTGGTAACCGAGGCGGACGACCTTCTTGGCGGCCTTGACGGCGACGGCGAAGTTCACGTCGGCCGGAGCGTCGTAGACGGGGTTGCCGCCGAGGATGACGAGGGTCTTGGCCGGCTGGGCGACCAGCGCGGCGATCGTCGGGGCGGCGGGAGCCGGGACGGCGACGTACTTGACGGCGGCGCCGAGGGCCTGGTTGGCGAGGAAGACGGCGCGATGCGCGTCGGCGGAGAGATGGTCGCCAGCGACGATGAGGGCTTCGCCCTTGGCGGCCTTGACGAGGTCGGCCACGCATTCGGTGACCCACTTGGCGTCGACGTTGATGCCCGAGACCTTGCCCTTGAGGGCGGCGGCGTCAGCGGAACCCTTCTGCGCCAGCACTTCGGCGGCGAAGAGCAGCGCGAGGCCGGAGATGTGCGAGGAAGCGGCGCGGAGACGGTGATCGGCGGCGGCGCCGGTGAGAGAGAAGACGGACTCGACGACGTAGAGGCGCGTCATCTTCTCGGCTTCGGCGGCCGTGTCGGCGCGACGGGCGTTGGAGTAGGCGCGAGTATCTTCGACGGTGGCGTCATGGGCGCCGAGGAAGTCACGGTCGAGGCTCAGCACGCGGCGGGCCTTGGCGTAATCGGGCAGCGCGCGGGCGCCGAGGACGGCGTCGGCGCGGTTCTGGGCGACGGGGGTGTATTCGACCCAGCGGGCCTGCGGGTAAGCGGCCTTGAGCGCGGCGACGAGACGGGCGCGCGTGGGCGAAGCGGACGGACGGGCGAGGAAGGCGAGACCGGCGCCGGCATCGGCCTTGGCGTCGGCGGCGAGTCCGCGGAGGAAATCACGGGCGGCGGCGACGGAGAGCACGGAACCGTCGGCGGCGAGGGAGGCCTGCGCGCGGTCCGGATCATACATGTCGAGCACGCTGGCCTGGGCGAACTTCGAGGAAGCACCGCCGTTGGCCCGGTGGCTCGGGTTACCTTCGATCTTGGTCGGGCGGTGCTGGTGCGTCTCGACGAGGATCGGCTGGTTGGCGAACTCGCCGGGGAAGGAAGAAGCGTAATACGTGGCGACGCCGGGGATGGTGTTCTCGGGCTGCTTGGCGTAAGGGAGCGTGTGGTTGCGGGGCTCGCGGCAACCGGCGAGGCCGAGACCGGCGAGGCCGAACGAAGCGCCCATGAGCATCAGGAACTCGCGGCGTTCGACGGCGGAGATGGCGGAGGCGCCGTCGAGGAACTCGCGCTCGGCGCGGGTGCGGAACTCAGGCGACTTGTTGCGCTCGTCGAGGCTGCGCCAGTACGAGGGACCGGTCGGCTCGCCGGCCTGGGCCGCGGGGTGTTCAAAGACTTTCTTGCTCATCGGAAAAGAAGTGAGGGATTAGCGGTGGCAGCCCGAGCAGCTTTGGGGCGGATTGACCTTCCAGTCGTGCACGAACTTCGTGCCGTCGGCGGTCTGCTGGGCGGGAGAAGCGGCCTTGAAGCCGAGGTCATAGACCTTGTCGACCGGACGCAGGGCCTGCTCGGGATTGCGGTGGCAATCGAGGCAGAAGGACATGTTGAGGGACTTCTGCTGACCGACGACGACCTGCTGGTCGATGCGGCCGTGGCACTCGACGCAGCTGACGCCGCGGTTCACGTGGACCGCGTGGTTGAAGTAGACGTAGTCAGGAACCTTGTGGACCTTGACCCAGCGGATCGCATCGCCGGTCTCGACGCTCTTCTTGACGAGGGCCAGCGCCGGGCTGTCGCTCTTCACCTGGCTATGGCAGTTCCAGCAGGTGTTCGTCGTGGGCACGTTCGAGTGGCCGGACTTGTCGACGTAGTTGTGGCAATAGCGGCAGTCGAGACCGAGGACCGAATCAGGGCCGGCGTGGAAGGAGTGGTCGAAGGCGACGGGCTGGTCGGGCGTGTATCCGACGTTCAGATACTTGTTCGTGGCATACTCGTTGACCGCGGCGGCGACGACCACACCGGTCACCAAGAGGCAGACGAGGATCTGGAACGGGGCGGCGTTGATCGCCCGGGAGAAGAAGTTGCCGCGCGGGGCCGGGCGGTTGAGGAATTCGAGGAGTTTGCGCATCGCGTTCGGACGAAGGGATTGGCGGGTTTTTTGACGGAAGAAGCACGAAAGGCGGCAACCCTTCGCAATCCAAATTTGAGGTGTTTTAGTCGCTTTTCTGGGGTCGCCTAGGAATAAGCTTACCAGAAAGGTGTGAATGAGCTGTGATTATGTATCATAAAATACTGAATATCAGTATTTTATGAAGTTTAGAATTATTCTAAACTATTTCTGCCCGCCCTGACCCCTAGATGCTCGGTTCCAAACTATTAGGCCGGCCAACGGAAAACCCCAGTGGGGCTTATCCGTTGGCCGGCCTAGGTTTAGAGGCGAGCGAACTTAACGGGTCAGGGACTTCGCGGCACTCTGGACGAGGTCAACGAAGCTCTTGGCCTCAAGGGAGGCGCCGCCGATCAGGCCACCATCGATATCATGCTCGGCCAGGAGGGCGTCGGCGTTGTCTGGCTTCATCGATCCGCCGTAGAGGATACGAACGCGAGCGGCGGCCTCGGCACCGAACTGGGCGACGAGCAACGAGCGAATGAAGGCATGGACTTCCTGGGCCATGGCCGGGGTGGCGGTCTTGCCCGTGCCGATCGCCCAGACGGGCTCGTAGGCGATGATGACCTGTTCGGCCTTGCCCGCCGGGACGCCGGCGAGACCGAGTTCAACCTGACGCTTCACCACGGCGTTCGTGGTGCCGGCTTCGCGCTCGGAGAGCAGCTCACCGACGCAGAGAATGGGCTTGAGGGACGCGGCGAGGGCGGCGGCGACCTTGCGGTTGATGAACGCGTCGTCTTCGCCGAAGACGCTGCGGCGTTCGCTGTGTCCGAGGATCACGTGCGTGACGTGCAAATCGCGGAGCATGGCGGCCGAGACTTCGCCGGTGAAGGCGCCGTTCGTCTTGTCGTGCATGTTCTGGGCGCCCACGGCGAGGTGGGTGCCTTCGGCGGCGGCGCTCACCGCAGAGAGCGCGGTGAAGGGCGGGCAGAGGACCACCTGGACGGCGGATTCGATGCCGACGGCGGCGGCGATGGCCTTGACGAGCTCCGTACCTTCGGAGGCCGTCTTGTTCATCTTCCAGTTACCGGCGATGAGGGGAGTGCGTTTGGACATGGGAGTGGGTTTGAGAGCGTGTTGACGAGGGTTTGGCGCGGTTCAGGCCGAGAGGGCCGCGACGCCGGGGAGGACCTTGCCTTCGAGATATTCAAGGGAAGCGCCGCCGCCGGTCGAGCAATGCGAGACCTTGGTATCGACGCCGAACTTCTTGGCCGCCGTGGCGGTGTCGCCGCCGCCGACGATCGTGATCGCGCCGCGCGCCGTGGCCTGGGCCACCGCGGCCGCCATGGCCTTGGAGCCGACGGCGAACTTCTCGAATTCGAACACGCCGCACGGGCCGTTCCAGATCACCGTGCCGGCGCGACCGATCGCGGCCTCATACAGCTTGATGGACTCAGGGCCGCAATCCATGCCTTCCCAGCCGGCAGGGATGCCGGACTGCATGGTGGCAGGCTGGGTGTTGGAATCAGGAGAGAATTTGTCGCCGCAGAGGAAGTCGACCGGGAGGGTGACCTTCACGCCGCGGGCCTTGGCCTTGTCGAGCAGCTCCTGGACGATCCTGGCACCTTCGGCGTCGTAGAGGGAATTGCCGATCTCCATGCCGTCGCAGACCTTGCGGAAGGTGTAAGCCATGCCGCCGCCGATGATGATCTCGTCGGCCTTCTCGATGAGGTTGCGGATGAGGGGGATCTTGTCGGCGATCTTGGCGCCGCCGA
>JBIKIO010000093.1:0-5652 GCA_044361555.1 Opitutales bacterium | reverse complement strand
AACGTGCGTATCAGCGACAACCGGATCGTCTTCCGACGCGGCGACCTGCGGTCCGACCTGAACATCGGACCAGGCACCGAACCACAGTCCTTCGTCTTCGAGCGCAATCGGTGGTTCGCCGAGGACAGGCCCAAGGCCTCCCGACCCTCCCTACCCACGCCCGAAAAAGACGGTCAGTACGGCCAGGACCCGAGGTAATTCACCAGAGGCAGAGACAGCAACATGTGCTGTCCTCGAGTGCAAAAGTGAGGGCCAAGCCTGAGCTAGGGCCAGAGACAGGGCTAGGCCAATCCTCTAGCCCTTCTTATTTTCTAACTGTTTCACTAGCCCCAGCCCTGTCCCTGTCCCTGTCCCTGTCCATCTTTCCACCTTTGCACTTTTGCACCTTTGCACTGTATCTTCCCTCCCCCACCCCACCCCACCCCTTAACCCCATGCAGACCCTTAGTCGCTCCCTCTGGCCAACTGGCCAACCGGCCAACTGGTCAACTCTGCTTCTCTGCCTCATGGCAGCATCCCTCTCCGCGGCCGACGACACGGCTTGGCTGCAGACCAAGGGCACGCTGATCTTTCACGACGCCTTTGAGCGCGAAGAGACCGGCACCGGACTCAAGGGCATCGGCAACGGCTGGGAAAGCGCCACGGCTGACCGCGTCCCCAAGCTCAAGCAGGCCGACCTCGACGCCGGCATCATGAAGATCGCCAGCGCGACCAAGGAAGCCGGCCATGCCGCCCATATCCACCACGACGCAGGGTTCGCCGACGGCGGCGTGATCGTCCGCTTCAAGTTCCCCGGACTGAACAAGGCCGAGAACCTCGTCACCGGTTTCGTTGACCGCTCCCTCAAGGATGTCCACGCGGGCCACCTCTGCTACGCCACGCTTTCGCAGACCGACCTGAACCTCTCGGACCGCAAGACGGGCTCGATGAACCTCGCCGTGAAGAAGAAGCACGCCGAGGACGCGGCCGCGAAGCGCAAGCCCGACCCTGCCTTCGAGGCGATGCTCAAGAAGAAGTCGCAGACCACCCCGTTGAAGGCCGACCAAGAATGGCACGTCTACACCCTAGTCACCGAAGGTGACGAGATGCGCTTCAGCCTCGACGGCAAACTCATCGCCATCCACCGCTCCGAGGGCTACGCCCACGAGATGAAGCGCTGGTTCAGCTTCCTCGCCAACTCGACCGTCTGGATCGACGACGTGAAGATCTATAAGGTCCGCTGAACCGATGATCGTCCTCGGTATCGAAGGCGGCGGCACCCGCACCACGGCGACCCTTGTCGACGCCGCGGATCAGGTGCTCGCGTCGCTCTCGGCCGGCCCGGGCAACCTGCAGCTGCTTTCCGCCGAAGAACTCGCCGCCCTGCTCGCCTCCATCCGTGACCAGCTCCCGGCCCGGCCGGACCGCATCGGTATCGGCCTCGCCGGCGTCCGTACCGCGGGCGACCGCGAACGCCTCCGCCGAGCCGTAGCGGCGACCTGGCCCGATGTCCCGGCGATCGTGGGCGATGACCTGATCCTGGCCATCGAGACCGGTGCCTGGCCGACCGATTGCGCCGCGCAGGTTCTGCTTCTCAGCGGGACGGGTTCGTGCTCGCTCGGACGTCATCGCTCCGGCGCGACGGTCAAGGTCGGCGGCCGCGGCCACATCATCGGCGACCGCGGCAGCGCGTGCGACATCGCCGTGCACGCCCTGCGCTCGACGGTCACGATCTCCGACATCGAGGCCGGCTGGCCCGCCCTCGGCGCGGACATGCTGGCTTTCCTACAGATGAACGATCCCGAGGCGCTGATCGAATGGTCGATGTCGGCCAGTAAGACCGAGATCGCTTCGCTCGCCCAGGTCGTCTTCGCCGCAGCGGCTTCCCGCCAGGACGAGATCGCCGTCGCCATCCTGCGACGCGCCTCCGATCGCCTCAGCAAGGACGCCGTCCACTGTGCCGCCCGCGTCGCCGCTCCCGGCGACAAGGTGCAGTTCCTGCTCAACGGCTCGACGATTCTCAAGAACCCATGGTTCGCCGACGAGGTCACCGCCAAGATCCTCGCCGCCCGGCCCGGCAGCGAAGTCATCCGGCTCTCCCGCTCCGGCACCTGGGGGGCCATCCGCCTAGCCCGTCGCCTCGAAGGCAGCGCGGCACCACAGCCGACCACCTTGGCTCCCGCCGCCGACGCGACCGCCTCCTGGAGGCCCGTCGCCAATGCCCCGACCGAAGGCCGCAATCCGAAGTCCGTCGGTTTCGCCGAGATGCCCCTGCCGCAGGCGATCCGGCTGATGCTCGACGAAGACGCCACCTTGCCCGGCAAGATCCTCGCGGAAAGCGCTCACGTCGCTTGGACGGTCGAAGCCGTCACGAAGGCCTTCGCCTCCGGCGGCCGTCTGATCTATTGCGGCGCTGGCACGTCCGGACGCCTCGGCGTCCTCGATGCGAGCGAATGCCCGCCGACCTTCCGCACGCCGGCTTCGCTCGTCCAAGGCATCATGGCCGGCGGCCGCCAAGCGCTCTGGAGCGCCGTCGAAGGCGCCGAAGACGATGACGCCGCGGGCGTCCGGGCAATCGCCGCCCGCGCGGTGACCGCTCAGGACGTCGTGATCGGCATCTCCGCCAGCGGCCACGCGCCCTTCATCTGGGGCTGCCTCGCCGAAGCCCGCCGGCGCGGCGCTAAGACCGTACTCGTCGCCTGCAATCCCGCCTACCGCGACCATCCCCTTCTCGACTGCGCCATCCTCCCCGACTCCGGTCCGGAAGTGCTCACGGGCTCGACCCGGCTCAAGGCCGGCACGACGACGAAACTCGTGCTCAACCTGATCACGACGCTCGCCCTTGCCCGCTCCGGCAAGGTGATGAGCAATCTGATGATCGACCTCCACCCGTCGAACTCGAAGCTCCGCGGGCGCGCGATCCGTATCGTGCAGGAACTCACCGGCGCCGACGAGTCTGCCGCCCGCAAGGCTTTGGAGACGAATGGCTGGATCATCCGCCAGGCCGTGTCCACCCTCACGGGTAAGGCCTAACAATCTTATGTACCGCACCTTGCTCCTACTGCTGGCTTCCTGCCTGAGCCTAGCCGCGCTGGACCAGGCCACGCTCGACCTGGCGCTGGAACCGCCGGCGCTGAACACCAATCCGGGGCCGGAATACGCCGACGCCAATCGCCCAGGCAACATGATCATCGGCCTCGACCGCACGCCGAAGGGGCGTCTCTGGGCCGCTTGGATCGGTAACGGCGACAGCGCTAACGGTTTCCTGATGCTGGCTTCCTCGGACAACGGCGGTAAAAGCTGGTCGAAGCCCAGGCTGGTCATCGATCCCACCGACCTTCCGGGAAAGCCCAATAGGCGCACGCTTGTCGGCAATCTCTGGACGGACCCCCAAGGCCGCCTCTGGTGCTTCTTCGACCAAAGCCTCGGCTACTTCGACGGACGGGGCGGCGATTGGGTCACCCGCTGCGATAATCCTGATGACGCGAACCCGACCTGGTCTGCGCCGGTGCGCATCGCCGATGGCTGCACGCTGAACAAACCGACAGTCCTCGCCAACGGCGACTGGCTGCTCCCGGTCTCTCTCTGGACGCGCGACCGCATCGGCCCTTGGAACCGCGACTTCCCGGACGTGGCGACCTTCCGCGACCACCACCGCGACCTCGACGCCATCCGCATGGCCAACGTCTACGCCTCTTCCGACCAAGGTAAGACCTGGACCCGCCGCGGCGGCGTGACCTTCCCGGGCACCGACTTCGACGAGCACATGATCGTCGAACGTAAGGATGGCTCGCTGTGGATGCTGGCCCGCGCCGGCAAAGGCATCAGCGAAAGTACCTCGACCGACGGCGGCCGCACCTGGACCGCTCCGACGGACTCACCGATCAAGAACCCCAAGGCCCGCTTCTTCATTCGCCGTCTCAACTCCGGCAACTTGTTGCTGGTCAAGAACGGCCCGATCGATGTCCAGCTGCCCCGACGCTCCAGCCTCAGCGCTTTCATCTCGAAGGACGACGGCAAGACCTGGGGCCCGGGCCTCCTACTCGACGACCGCGCCTCGGTCTCCTACCCCGACGGCTTCCAAGCCCCCGACGGCACGATCCACGTCCTTTACGACTGGAACCGCCACACCGATGCCGAGATCCTGCTCACGAAGTTCACCGAAGAGGACATCGCGCAGCAGACCAAGGTCACGCGTTCGCTCGTGAACAAGGCGACCAAGACCCCGCACCCGGAACTCGGCGGCCATGGCGTCCGTCCGACGGAAAAATGGACGGCGCAAGGACTCGCAGACGCCAAGCAGGACCGCACGAGCATCCCTTACGAAGGCTACACGCCCAACCGGATGGTCTGCGACACGACCCTCCGCCTGATGCCCGACGGTTCCTGGATCTACTTCATGCTCGCTGGCGGCGACACCGAGCCTTCGCCCCTTAACTACACCGCCATCACGCGGAGCACGGACGAGGGTAAGACCTGGACGCCGCTCGCGACCTTCGACGTCGGCTTCCCCCGCGAAGACAAGACCATCGGCCAAGGTCCGACTGAAGTCATTGTTCGCGATGGTCGTGCGACGCTCTTCTTTGCCACGCATTCCAAACATTGGGCCAACGACTTCCGTTCCTGGTACCTGACCAGCGACGACTCGTTCAAGACCTGGAGCAAGCCCACCGCACTGCCCGGCCGCCTCAAGGAGCGCACCTTCATCCGTCCGGCGATCACCACGCGCGACGGACGCATCCTGATGCCCTTCCAACACTACGTCGGCCCGGACTCCGAGAAAGACAAAGCCCCGCTCGACCGCGCCTTCACGAACCCACGCAACGGCGTCCTGATGAGCGCCGACGGCGGCAAGACCTGGACCGAACATGGCAACGTGCGCCTCACGCCCAATGACAAATACTTCGGCTGGGCTGAACCGACGATCCACGAACGCGCCGACGGCTCGATCCTGATGTATATCCGCGCGGACGGCCTCGGCGGCGTCCTCTATCAGGCGGTCTCCAAGGACGGCGGACGCACCTGGCCGGAATTCGCCTCGGTCACCGACATCCCAAACCCCGGCAGCAAAGCCACCCTCTTCCCGCTCGGCGGTAAGGCCGTCGCCTTACTGCACAACAATAACTCCAAGCGCCGTGCTCCTCTTTCCCTCTGGATCAGCTTCGACGACGGCAAGACCTGGCCGTATCAGCGCGTGCTCGTGGCCGAGGCTGGCCCAGACCCGAAGTATCCCGGCAAGCTGATGAAAGGCTCGCTGAACTATCCGGATGGCTTCGTCAGTGCCGATAAACAGTGGCTGCACTTCGCCTACGATGACGCCCGCCACCGGGCCGTGCATTACAGCGCCAAGCTTCCGCCGCTGACGGCGAAGTAAGCAGCCGGCAAAAGGTAGATTAAGTTGGCAAAGCGGGGCCGAGGGCTAAGTTGCCCTCTTCCCCGCCCATGCGCCTCTTCCTCGCCCTCGGGCTCCTGCTGCTCGCTCGCCCCGCCCGGGCGGTCGAGGCCGACGTCATCGTCTACGGTGCGACCCCGGGAGGCTTCTGCGCCGCGATCGCCGCCGCCCGCGAAGGCGTGAAAGTCGTGCTCATCGAGCCGTCCGCCCACGTCGGCGGGGTGAACACGGGTGGACTGAGTTTCAGCGACTCTAACCAGACCATCCGCTCCACCCTGCTCG
>JBIKIO010000092.1:0-5687 GCA_044361555.1 Opitutales bacterium | reverse complement strand
CGGGCGTCGAGGCCGCCGACGCGTATGTCCGCAAGAACACCAAGCAGATGGAATACACCGTCGCCAAGGATACCAACGGCGCGATGGGTAAGGCCTGGATGGACGCCGCCGGCCAGAACGGCATCCCGTGCAGCTTCGTAGTCGCCGGAGGCAAGATCGCTTACATCGGCCACCCGGCCTCGCTCACGGACGAAAAAATCCGCGAATTCATCGCCGAAGCCAAGGCCGCCGCCCCGGCGGCTCCGGCCAAAAAATAGGTCGAAGCGGTTAGCGGCTGGCGGTTGGGCAAATCCCCCGGCCCCTTTTGCGTCGCCCCCCTTTTTGCGGAGGGCGCGGCGTAGCCACGCCCCTACCTTCGGCCACCATCCGGCGGCCTAACCCCCATCCGCCATCGATTCAGTCCTCTGTCATCGATTCAGCCCTCTATTCAGTCCTCAACTCAGTCCTCAATTCAGCCCTCTATTAAGCCCTCCCTCCGCCCCTCCCTATACTCGATACTCAATACTCCATACTCAATTTGGCGGTTTGCCTCCCGTTATCCGACGCCCAATGTAACACCCATGCGCGCCCTGCTCCTGCTGCTGCTCTCGGCCACCCTGTCTGCCGCCGGCCTCAAAGTCGGCGATCCCGCTCCGGCCACGCGACCAGAGACGATGCTGCAAGGCGCGGCGGTCAAAGATTTCAAGAAGGGTGAGATCTACGTCTTCGAATGCTGGGCGAGCTGGTGCGGTCCTTGCATCGCCGCGATCCCGCACCTCGACGAACTGCACCGCAAGATGGGCAAGAAGGGCATCGTCATCACGGGCGTCAACGTCTGGGAAAGCGAACGCGACGCGGCCTCCGCCCAACGCGCGAAAGATTTTCTCAAGTCCCAAGGCGACAAGATGTCCTACCGCGTGGCCCTCGGCGGCAAGGCCTTCATCAAGGACTGGCTCGAAGCCGCCGAAGTGAACGGCATCCCGCACGCCTTCGTGGTCGCCGAAGGCAAGATCGCCTGGACCGGCCACCCCGCCCAGCTGACCGCCGAGATGCTCGGCGACATCCTCACGGGCACGCCCCTCGCCGCCGCCGCGCCGATCGCCGAAAAGATTCCACAGCGCCGGCTGAGCAAGCCCGCCGTCCCGGCCGGCACCGCGCCGAACGATCCGGAGATGGCCGCCGCCCAGGCGAAACTCGACGCGCTGTCCGAAGCGATGCGCGCCCGCGACTGGGACGCCGCCGAGAAAGCCCTGCCCGCCGCCGCCGGCGTGCTGCCCAAGCCGGAAGGCCAGGAACTCCGCGAGTCCATCGAAGCCCAGATCGGCATGGGCCGCGGCGACCCCACGAAATTCTACGCCCAGCTGCGGAAGGCCGCCGACGAGGAGTTCGATGACCCTGAAGTCTTGAACGAGATCGCCTGGCGCCTGCTCACGATGAAGGCGTTCGCAAAGCAGCCCAATCTCGCGCTCGCCGAAAAATGCGCCGTGCAGTCGGTGAAGCTCACGAAGGAAGAACACCCCGACAAACTCGACACGCTCGCCCGCCTGCGCTGGCTCCAGGGCAAGAAGGAAGAGGCCATCCGCTTGCAGATCAAGTCCGTCGACAAGGCCGAAGCCGGCCCGATGAAGGAAGCCCTGCAGAAGACCCTCGACGCGATGCTCAAGGGCATCCTGCCCCCCGCCGACGACGAAGAAGACCCCTCCCGCTGAGCAGACTGTCTTCTTCGGGAGAAAGGCTATCCGATTCCGCCCGCTAGTTGCTAGGAGCCGCCACCCGAAACAACTATGTCGTGACGCGGTCCCGACCCTACCAGCGGTAAACCTTTCCATGCAGTCCCTCCAAACGCCTTCCACGTTTGCACCTTTGCACAGGCCGTAGGCCGATTTGCACTTTTGCACCAAGGACAGCACGTGGTGCTGTCCCTACCCCTACCCCCACCCCTGCCCCTGCCCCTGCCCCTGCTCTCCCCATGCTTCCCCGCCGCGACTTCCTGAAACTCTCCGCCCTCGCCTCGCTCGGCGCCCTCGCCGGCTGCGCGACCGCGCCGCAGGCCGCCCGTATCCGCCCGATCACCCGCGGACCGAAATTCCACTGGCGCGGCTACTACGACAAGTTCCTGTTCTCCGCCGACGACCGCTTCGTGCTCGCCAATGAGGTCGACTTCGAAGGCCGCTCGCCGACGACGGCCGACTCGATCCGCGTCGGGATGGTCGACACGCAGGACGGCGACCGCTGGATCGACCTCGGCGGCTCCAACGCCTGGAACTGGCAGCAGGGTTGCATGCTGCAATGGGTCCCGGGCTCGGATCGCGACGTGGCCTGGAACGACCGCGAGGACGGCCAGTTCGTCACGCGCATCCGCGACGTGAATTCCGGCCGCACGCGCACGCTGCCTCATCCTTTCTATACGTTCAGCCCGGACGGCAAGACGGCCTTCGCGCCGGACTTCGGCCGGCTTGACGTCACCCGCCCGGGCTACGGCTACGCGACCGGCGCCGAACGCGACATCTGGAAGCTCAAGAAGACGCCGGACGACGTCGGCATCTGGCGCATGGACATGGCCACGGGCCAGCAGCGCCTGCTCTTCTCCCTCGCCGAAGCCGCGAAGATCCCCTTCACGGGCCCTTTGACCGCGGCCTTCAAGCCGGACTCGGTCCATTGGTTCAACCACCTGCTCTGCAACACCGACGGCACGCGCCTCTTCTTCCTCCACCGCTGGAAGACCCCGGGCGACAAGGCCGGCTTCCGCACGCGCGCGCTGACGATCGATGTCAACGGCGGCAAGGTCCACGTGATGGACCCCAACGGCGGTACCTCGCACTTCGTCTGGCGCGATCCGCAGCATATCTTCGCCTGGGCCTGGCATCCGTCGCACGGCGAACGCTTCTACGTGTATAAGGACCTCTCCGACGAGGTCACGGTGGTGGGCAAGGACGCGATGCCGAACAACGGCCATAATACCTACCTGCCGAATACGAACAACGAGTGGGTGCTCAACGACACCTACCCGCAGGGTCCCGAGAAGCTGCAGCGTCCGTATCTCTACCACATCCCGACCAACCGCCGTATCGAGGTCGGGGCCTTCCCGACGGTGGCCGCCATCAACGGCAAGGAATGGCGCTGCGACACGCACCCCTCCGCCAGCCGCAGCGGCCGCCAGTTCTGCTTCGACTCCGCCCACGCCGGCGGCCGTCAGGTCTACGTGGCCGACATCGCCAGGCTGCTGGGCTGAGCCGTCACGGGACCGTCACTCAATCGCGCTTCCCATCGGCATGGGGGCTCTGCATAGTCGCCTCCGATGGCCACCCGCAGCGTCCTCGAGCGATCCCGCTCCGCCCTCCACCTCCGCCTCCTGGCGGCCCAGCGCCGCCTCGCGGCCAAGCAGTATGGCGCGGTCATCGTGCTCGGCGGCAACGACCGTCTCGCGGCCTCGGAACTCGCCAATCAGCTGACCGAGTGGTTCGACGCCCGCACGGTGCGCGTGTGCGCCCCGGACGCGGCGTCCGCCGCCGGCCGGCCGTTCCTCTGGCCTTACTGGCAGGAAGTCCCGGCCAAGGGCCGCATCACCATCGTCGTCGGAGACTGGCTGACGCGCACCGCGGTCGAAGCCGCGCAACATGAACTGAAAGACGACCCTCTGCGCGCGCGCCTGAAATCCCTCCGCACGTTTGAAGAGCTGCTCGCGGCCGATGGCACCTCGGTCGTGAAGGTCTGGCTCGAGACGCCGGAGAAGTCGCTGCGCCGACGCCTTAGCGAGGCGGAGGACACCGACGCCGAAGGCTGGGTCGTCAGCCCCGACGACCTGTTGCTCGCCAAGAAGAGCAGCCTCGCCCTCGCCCGCGAACTCCGTTCTCAGGGCAGCGGCAAGAACCTCCCTTGGAAAGTCGTCATCGGCGGAGCGGAGACGAAGCTCCGCGACCTGCACGCCGGCCTGGTCATCGCCGACCAACTAAATCAGGCCTCGCGCCGGCGCGCCGCCACGAAAGCGAAGAAGCCCGGCTCCCGCCCGCGCGGACTCCTGGAAAGCGCCGCACCGCATCCGACCCTCGACAAGAAAGGCTATAGCCAGCAGATGGCCAAGCTGCAGGTCCGCCTCGGCCGACTCACGCGTATCGCCCATCAGCAGGGCCTGTCCACAGTGGTCGTGCTCGAAGGCCCCGACGCCGCCGGCAAGGGCGGCGCCATCCGCCGCCTCTGCGGTCTCCTCGACGCCGCTCATTACCAGATCTTCCCGACGCCCGCGCCGACCTCTGAGGAGAAGGCCCGCCACTACCTCTGGCGCTTCTGGAACAAGGTTCCCGCGCCCGGCCGCCTCGCCGTCTTCGACCGCTCCTGGTTCGGCCGCGTGATGGTCGAACGCGTGGAGGGCTTCGCGCAGGATGCCGAGTGGGCCCGCGCCTACGCGGAGATCAACGATTTCGAAGCCCGGCTGGCCGAAGCCGGCATGGTCGTCCTCAAGGTCTGGATCAATATCTCGAAGGAAGAACAGCTGCGCCGCTTCCACGCCCGCGAGGACTCCCCGCATAAGCGCCACAAGATGACGGCGGAGGACTACCGCAACCGGAAGAAGTGGGATGCGAACCTGCGCGCGGCCGAAGACATGATCGCCCGCACCGACACGCCCCACGCCCCCTGGGTGGTGGTGTCGGCCGACGACAAGCGCTACGCCCGCGTGGCGACCCTCAAGGCTGTCTGCCGCGCGCTGTCCGATCGTCTCGACTAAGCCACTCGCCGAGCCAACGACGATGCGGCCCGCTCAACGCCGCTCCACCTAGCTCCGTCGCGTCCACCCACTCGAGTTCGGTGTCCTTCGCCCATCGGCGCAGGTCCGCGGCCTTGGGCGTGCAGGCGTGAAGTTTCTCTTCATAGGTGACGGTGCCGATCGTCCGACGACGTACGAGCGCGGGCTCTCCGCCCGACACGAGTCCGAGCGACGACAAGTCAGGGATCTCCGCCATGCCGGCGAGTCGCTTGGCCGCGGACGGATTACGTCGCAGCAGGATCCGCCCGGCGCGCACGACTAGCGCGCGGTCGACGGCGGCCTCCTTGCGCTCCTTGGAGACGAAACGCGGCAACGTGGCGGCGTCACCTTGCGCCTTGGCATCGCACCAGCTGGCCAACGGACACTTCGCGCAGTCCGGCACGCCCTTGCGGCAGACGGTGGCGCCCAGCTCCATCATGGCCTGATTAAAATCGCCGGGATTCTTCGGATCGACGAGCTCATCGGCGCGCTCGGTGAAGAGCTTGGCCGCCGAAGAGGCGTCGCGCAGCTTGGCGCGCACGCCGTCGAGCCGCGCCAATACCCGCACGACGTTACCGTCGACGACCGCGACGGGCTCGGCGAAGGCGATGCTGGCGATCGCGGCGGCGGTATAAGGACCGACGCCCTTGAACTCACGCCACTCGGCGGCGCTCCGCGGTGGCCGCGGCAAGGCCGCCACCTGACGCGCCAAGGCGAGCAGATTGCGGGCCCGCGAATAGTAGCCGAGCCCCGCCCACATGGCCAAGACCTCGGCCTCGTCGGCCTTAGCGAGATCCTTGAAGTCCGGCCACTTGGCGGTCCAGCGTTCGAAATACGGGATGACGGTCGCGATCTGGGTCTGCTGGCACATGAGCTCCGAGACCACGGTGCGATAGGCCGAGACTTCCTCCCGCCACGGCATGGGCCTCCGGTGACGTCCGAACCAGGCCAGCAACGCCTTCCGCAG